>NZ_JAYGHV010000303.1:0-14765 GCF_034932145.1 Spirulina sp. 06S082
CCCCCACCGCTACTTTTTTGCCGAATTGAACTGCTTTGCGAATTTGGCTGAGAAAGTCTGGTTTTTGGGCAAGCATAGCGGAAAGAATGACCACATCGCACCACTCATAATCTGCTTCTGTTTCTTCAGTAACGTTGCGATCGTAAAACCGAATTTCTCAATCTGCGGGCAGTAATGCGGCTACGTTAATAATTCCTAAAGGCGGAATAAATGCCTTTAGTCCAGCTATTTTCATGAATGCGTCGTAAGACCAAAAAGTTTTAGGAAAGTGGGGATAAATTAAAAGAGCTTTCATCGAGATTAGTTCTCCGTCTAAATTAATTTTTATTTATCCCTAACTTATATTTCATCTGAATGAAGAATTTGATCTTCTCCAGCATTTCTTTACAAATGTTATCATCATCAAGAATAAAAATAGTAAGGGTTTGGTGACTAAACCCTTACTATTTTTGCACGGGAATTTCAATGATAAACTCTGTTCCCTTTCCCAATTGCGACTGACAGGCGATCGCGCCTTTATGATGTTCGACAATAATTTGATAAGTTGTAGATAATCCCAAACCCGTCCCGCTTCCTATGGGTTTAGTGGTGAAAAATGGCTCAAAAACTCGTTGGCGCGTTGCTGCATCCATTCCTATGCCATTATCGGCGATCGCAATTCTAACAGAATTTTCCCCTAGAATTTCCGTTTGAATGCGAATGGTAGGAGCGTCGGAGGATGCGCGATCGCCTTTCCTCAACGCATCAATGGCATTAGTGAGAATATTAAACAGTGCTTGATTGAGTTGACTGGCATAACAGGTAACTTGCGGGAGTTCTCCGTATTTTTTGAGCATTTGAATGCTGGGAAATTCCTTGGTATGCCGCAAGCGATGCTGCAATAACATGATGGTACTTTCAATATTTTCGTGGATATCAATGGTTTTATATTCTGCCTCATCAAGGCGAGAGAATAGCCGTAACCCTTTGACTATTGTTTTGATGCGTTGGGCTCCATTTTGCATGGAGTCTAGTAGTTTGGGCAAATCTTCCGCAATAAATTCGAGATCGATATCTGCTTCGGTTTCCTGAATTTCTACGCTAGGTTGCGGACGATCTTGGCGATAAAGCTCCAGTAAGTGAAACAAATCTTCAATATAAGTGCGAGCCGGAGTGAGATTGCCGTAAATAAAGCTAACCGGGTTATTGATTTCGTGGGCGACTCCTGCTACCATTTGCCCGATCCCTGACATTTTTTCGGCTTGAATCAGTTGTGCTTGGGTCTGTTTGAGATGAGTGAGAGTTTTTTCGAGGTCGCCATTTTTCTCTTGTAGTTCTTCTGTTCGCTGTTGAACTTTTTGCTCGAGGGTAGTATTCGCTTGGGAAAGTTGTTGGTTAGCGATCGCCAAATTGCTATACAACAAGGCATTTTCCAAGGCGATCGCGGCTTGGGCGGTTAAAATTTGCAATACTTCAAGGCGATCGGGATTAAACACTCCCTTACTGGAGATGTGTTCGAGGTAAAGCAGCCCGATGAGTTTGCCTTGATGTAAGAGTGGCATACACAAAAGAGATTGAGGACGGGTATTCACAAAATATTCATCGCGAGCAAATTCGCTTCCCTCGATGGCATTATCGAGAACAATAACTTCTTGAGTGCGGATCGTATAGTTGAGAATGGATTGAGGGAGAGTGAAAGCAGGGATATCTTTGAGGGGTTGAGCCTGTAAGACTTGAACGCGATCGGGTTCGATGGTGATTTCTGCTTCTATTTGCCAATTTCCCTGGCGATCGAGGACAAGGATTCCACGTTGAGCGGCGGCGTTTTCGAGGATAATCTGCATCATTTGAGCGAGAAGGCGATCGAGGACAATCTCGCTACCTAGAGTTTGAGATGCTTTAAGTACGCTGGAGAAATCGATACTCTCCGATCGCGTTGTGCTGGTGGGTGTTGTGCGAACCAGGATAGTCGCATTTATAGGGGATTTCCGAGAAGAAGTCGGGAAAAACTGCGGATAGGTTTGGCTGAGGTGTTGGGTTTTGGCTTTGGCTCCCCAGAGTTCGTAACAGCGATATGCTTGATGCAGGTAAGTGCGGGCGATCGCTTCTTTCTGACGGGCGAGGTAGAATTTTCCTGCAAGTTCGTTGGCGAGGGCTTCTTCTTGGATATATTCGTTTTCTTTGGCTCCTTGAATAGCGCGATCGTAGAGATCGGCGGCAATTTCAAGTTTACCGAGAATACGGTGGCGTTCGGCTTCGATGAGGTAGTATTTGTGTAAGTAGTTCATGGGTGCATGATGCGCCCATCGTTTCATTTTTTGTTGGTAAGCATTAACTTTTTTAAGGAGATGTTTTTGTTTGGGTTTAGAAGTATGGGGATAAATAGCCAACAAAACAAGAGCCACGTAGAAGTGAAAGACAACAAAATCAGATGTGCTAATTACGCGATCCAAATACTCTTCTGCTTTGCGGACAAAAATAATGGCTTTTTCGGGTATTCCAAAGAGAAGATAAAGGGTGATTTTCTGAAAATAGAAGAAATATTGTACGTTATTTTTTTCTTTGTGCTGGGCAACAAATAAAGATAAGTTTTCTTCTTGAAAAAACAATTCAATTTGATTTTCCCAAGAATCTTGGGAAATTGTCTCGAGCAACAAGATTTTTTGAATAAGTTGCTGATGAATAAAGATAGAATTTTTTTGTTTTAAAGAGGTTAATTTTATATGCAATTCTTGTATTTTCTTTTTAAGAGTAAATAATTTCTCACTACTCCGAAAGGATATAATAGAATAATTTAACAAAGAATAAGCAGCATATTCTATATCTCCAACTTCTATGGCTGCCTGATATCCCTCCAGATAAGATTCTACTATATCTTTGAGATGTTTTTTCCAATGTGTTGCAAAAGCACTAACAGGCATTAAAGTTTTCGCTTTTACGGCTCGATCTTGTGATTTTATAACTAGCATGAGCGCCAGTTGACCAAATTGATAAGCTGCTTCCAAGTCATCTAACAATCCACCAAGAATGATGGCGTGACAAGCATAAGCTAAAGGAGAAACAGAACTATTTCCATATCGTATAGAAAGACGAATCATTTCTAAAACAATTATCGGGAATAACTGAGGAGTCGATTGATAAGTAACGGGAATAATACTGGCCAGCAATTTTACGATCGCTTGTTGGTGTAAATCAGCCATGGGAGGTAATTCAGCCAATTCTTCAATCTGTTTTCCAGCCAAGGCTAAATTAGTTCTGACTAAACTCAGCAAAATATGTAGCTTGTTTGGTTTTCGAGGTAATTTTGTCCCCAATAATTGCAATACCTCTAATGCTGTTTCGATTGCTTCATTTGCTTGATGTTGAGCAACAAGAGCGCTTATTTTTGCTTCATAGACTCGTACTTTATCTAATACAGAATGAGCGCATTGCAGGACAATTTTTGCTAACTCTTCTAGTAATTCAAACTCAGTACAAGCATAGGCTACCTCTGCTGCTTCAATGTATAATGATAAAGTCAAATCATACTGTTCCTGCCAACCCGAAGAAGGTAAGAGTTCTAGACCTGTTTGTAAATAAATCAAAGCCGATCGCCGTGCTGCCGATGCTTTGGCTTTTTTCCCCGCCTCCAAATTCAATCGCACTAACTCATCTTTTTCCGATCGCTTGACAATATAAGAGCAAGCTAAATTCAATTGATTGACAATATCAAAAATCTTTTCTCCTCGTTCTTCACTAGGAGTTTTCTCTAATAATTGTCGTCCAATGAGGAGATGAATGCGTCGTTTTTCCCAATCAGGAATAAGAGAATAGGCCGCTTGTTGAATGCGATCGTGAGCGAATTTGAGTCGTAGTTGTGCTTCTGTTTCTATCTTCGCCTCGATTAATTTGTAGCTTGCATTTAAAGGAAAAATAAGCCCTTCTGCGATCGCCATATCCAAGGAAGATGCTTCGGAAATACTGGCAAGGGCGGACAAGTCAAACTCAGTACCAATACAAGCTGCTAACTGTAACATCTGCCGCGTTGCCATCGGCAGTTTTTGTATTTTTTCCGCCAATAATTCCACGACATTTGCTGTCATTTCGCGATCGCGAATTTGGTTAATATCCCATAACCATTCCTGTTGTTTCGAGTCGAAATGTAGCAATTCTTCCTCATATAGGGCTTTGAGAAATTCATTGAGAAAGAAAGGATTTCCCCCAGTTTTCTCTTGCAACAATTTTGCGAGAGATTGTGTTAATGTGCGAGAACAAAGTAGGGTATCGGCAATTAATTTCTCAATTTCCCCCAAGGGCAAAGGAGTGAGAGCAATTTCCGAAATTTCAATCTCACTTTCGCGAATTTTACGCAATGTCAACATCAAAGAGTGCGCCCCATCCACTTCATTATCGCGATAGGACCCAATTAGCAAGAAATAGCCCATGTCAACTGTTGTCATCAATAAATGCAACAGCCCCAAAGAACCAGTATCCGCCCATTGCAGGTCATCGAGGAAGAGAACCAGAGGATGGTCTATCTGGGTAAAAACGCGGATAAAATTAAGTAAAGTTAAGTTAAAGCGATTTTGACTCTCTATTGCCCTCAGTTGAGGAAGTTCTGGTTGTTGTCCGAGAATAAGTTCCAACTCTGGGACAATCTCGCTTATAACTCGCCCATTATTCCCGAGGGCTTCTTGTAGCCTTTCTCGCCACTGTTGCAGTTCAATTTCAGGTTCCGCCAAAAGTTGCCGCATCAAGGCACTCAGGGCTTGCGCGATCGCCGAATAAGGAGTTTCGCGCTGAAGTTGATTAAATTTACCCGATATAAAGAAACCGCGCCGCGCCGCGATCGGTTTGTGAACTTCAGCAACTAAAGCTGATTTACCAACACCGGAAGAGCCTTTCACTAAACACAGTGCTGGCTGTTTTCGGCGAATCACTCCCTCAAAGGTGGACAATAAAGCAGCAATATCACGATCGCGCCCATAGAGTTTTTCGGGAATTTGCAAGCGATCGCCGCGATCGTGACAACCGAGGGGAAAAGGTTCTATGCTATGGTATTGATGCCATTGTTCCCAACAGGTTTTGAGGTCTTTCTTTAACCCATAAGCCGACTGATAGCGATCCTCGGCATTCTTGGCCATCAATTTGAGAATAATGTCCTCCAATAACAAAGGAATCTCTTTTAAAATATTTGTCACTGAGCGATTGGAACTTAAAGTCCGAGGTGTTTTGGCAATATGAGCATGAACCAGTTCAACGGGATCGCAATGTTGAAAGGGCAAATTTCCCGTTAATAGTTCGTAAAATGTCACCCCGAGGGAATAGAAATCGCTGCGATAGTCGATCGCCCGGTTCATGCGTCCGGTTTGTTCTGGGGAAATATAAGCGAGAGTACCTTCGAGGGTGTTGGCATTGCGAAACAGGGCAATTTCCCGCGATCGCACGGTAGAAATACCAAAGTCAATAATTTTAACCTGTTTGGTTTCAGGATTAAAAACAAGATTACTGGGATTAATATCTTTGTGAATGATACCCGCCCCATGAACTTGTCCGAGACAATCGGCGATCGCGATCGCCAGTTCCAGAAACTCACTTATACTTAAGTTGCCTGCTAATGCTAATTTTGTAAGGGATTCCCCGCCAAAATCTTCGAGAACAATAGTGGGGCGATCGCGATCGTCCCAAAACTCGTAAGCCTTTACTGCTCCCGCAATATTAAGATTATGAGTAATCTCGTATTCTCGCCGAAACCAAGCCAAACCTTCGGCGGTACTATAGTTCGCTTTTAAAGTTTTCAGAATAACAGGTTGTTCGTTGACGCTGGGATATCTCCGGTAGATGAGAGCGCGTCCGCTTTCGTAGAGTTGCCGATCTTGAGTCAGGTTTTTTTCTGCTAACATTTTTATTTTTCCCTATGGCGATCTTAGCGCACGCACCAAAGCCTTAAAGCACATTTTGCTTAACACTCATGTTCCCCCCATGCGCCCAATTTTATTTAGATAAAAAGAAATCCAGTGCGATCGCGATCGTATTTCGTTGTGATGCGATCGCAATCCCACAATTTGCGAATATTATAGATAGGCTATTACACCGCACCGTGGGTTATCATATTGCTAGATAAAATCGAGAGTTAGACAAATGCAATATGAAGCCTTATATGAAAATGGTCCTATTTCTGCACGGGAATTTCAATGATAAACTCTGTTCCTTTTCCCAACTTCGACTGAAAGGCGATCGCGCCTTTATGATGTTCGACAATAATTTGATAAGTTGTGGATAATCCCAAACCCGTCCCGCTTCCTACGGGTTTAGTGGTGAAAAACGGCTCAAACACTCGTTGACGCGTTACTGTATCCATTCCTATCCCATTATCGGCGATCGCAATTCTAACAGAATTTTCCCCTAGAATTTCCGTTTGAATGCGAATGGTGGGAGCGTCGGAGGATGCGCGATCGCCTTCCCTCAAGGCATCAATAGCATTCGTCAGAATATTAAAAAAGACTTGATTGAGTTGACTGGCATAACAAGTAATTTTCGGGAGTATGCCATATTTTTTAAGCACTTGAATGGTCGGAAATTCTTTGGTATTTCGCAAGCGATATTGTAACAAAATAAGCGTGCTTTCAATGTTTTCGTGGATGTCAATGGTTTTATATTCTGCTTCATCAAGACGAGAAAATACGCGCAATCCTTTAACAATTGTTTCTATACGCTGGGCTCCATTTTGCATCGAGTCAAAAAGTTTCGGGTAATCTTCTGCAACAAATTCAAGCTCCATTTCTTCTTCGGTTTCTTGAATTTTGAGGGAAGGTTGGGAATGTTCTTCGCGATATAGTTCTAATAGGTGGAACAAGTCCTTCATATAAGTGCGAGCCGGAGTAAGATTGCTGTAAATAAAGCTAACTGGGTTATTGATTTCGTGGGCGACTCCTGCTACCATTTGACCAATTCCTGACATTTTTTCAGCTTGGATCAGTTGCGCTTGAGTTTGTTTGAGATTGATCAAGGTTTTTTCGAGGTCGCTATTTTTCTGATGAATTTCTTCCGTGCGCTGTTGAACTTTTTGCTCGAGGGTTGCATTAGCGCGGGATAAATTGGCATATAATAAGGCATTTTCGAGGGCGATCGCCGCTTGTGCGGTTAATAGTTGCAAAACCTCAAGGCGATCGCGGCTAAACACTCCCGCACTCGCGTGATGTTCGAGGTAAAGCAACCCCATCATTTTTCCCTGATGTAACAGAGGCATACAAAGCAGAGATTGAGGGGAGACATTTTGAAAATATTCATCGCGAGCAAAGTCGCTTCCTTCGGCGGCATTATCGAGGACGATGGCTTTGCGAGTACGGATCGTATAAGTGAGGACAGATTGAGGCAGCACAGAAGTAGGAAGGCGATCGAGGGGTTGAGATTGCAAGACTTGGACGCGATCGGGTTCGAGAGTAACTTCCGCTTCTACTTGCCAAGTTCCCTCGCGATCGAGGATCAGGATTCCTCTTTGAGCGGCGGCGTTTTCGAGGATAATCTGCATCATTTGAGCGAGGAGGCGATCGAGAACGATTTCGCTACCGAGGGCTTGAGATGCTTTGAGAATGCTGGCAAAATCAAGGGTATTTGCGGGGGTATTGGTACGAGTACCGGCGATCGTACTGCGGATATGAGTGAGAAATGCTTCGCGTACAGGAGTGCTAAAAAACTGCGGGTATTTTTGTATGAGGCGTTGAGTTTTCGCTTTTGCGCCCCAGCGATCGTAACAAAGATATGCTTGTTGCAAGTAGGCGCGGGCGATCGCTTCTTTTTCCCGAGCAAGGTAGAATTTTCCTGCAAGTTCGTTAGCCAGTGCTTCTTCTTGGGTATACTGGTGTTCTTTGGCTTCTTGAATAGCGCGATCGTAGAGATCCGCAGCTGTTGCATATTTACCTAGGATGCGATCGCCCTCGGCTGCGACGAGGTTGTATTTGTGCAGGAAATTCATGGGTGCATGATGCGCCCATTTCTGCATTTTTTTCTGATAAGTGTTGACTTTATCGAGCAAGTGTTTTTGTTTATCTTTAGAAGCATGGGTATAAATTGCCAAATAAGTGAGGGCAGAATAGAAGTAAAAAAGTACAGAGCTATAACCTCCCCGCATACTATTAAGATATTCCTCAGCTTGCAGGCTATTTTTCTCGGCTTCCTTGTAAGATTCAAAGCAATAGCAAAGCTGCAATTTGAGGATATAGAAATAGCCAAGAGCGCCGCGATCGCCTTCCTGTTGATGAATTGTTAATAATACTTGTTCGTTGTAAGGTTTTCCTGCAATACCGGGAGAGTTTTCCGTTTGACCCATTAACTCAAAAAGGGCGTGCTGAAGATGTCGAATTCTGTAGATTGCTTGATTTTGTTTGAGTTGTTCGATTTTCTGGCTATAATTATTAATTTCTTGTTGAGTTTGGTTCAGATTTTTGCCGCTAAAAAATAGAGTATTATTGTAAATTCCCAAACAATAGGCCGCAAATTCGATATCTCCTGTTTCTATACCACTTTGATAGCCTGCAAGTAAAGGTTTTAATGTTTTTTTAAGGTGATCTTGCCAATGAAAAATAAAGGTATTGAAGATCATAAAAACTTTGGACTTGAGTTCTTTTGCTTCTAATTTAAGCAATAAATCTGTACCCAGTTGACCGAATTGATATCCCTTTTTAATAATAACTAAAATACCACAAAGAATTAAACCATAATTACAATAAGCATAAGCGGATAAAGGCGCATTACCATATTTTAGAGATAAGCTAACTTGTTTTAAAGCAATAAGTCCAAATAATTCAGTATTAACAAAATAAGCAGCAGAAAGAACACTGGCTAAAATTCGTAGTGCTGCGAGTTTAGTTGGCTCTTTCATGGGGGGAAGATCGAGCAAGTCTTTGGGTTGTTTATTAATGAGAGCAAGATTAATTTGACCTAGTGCTAAAAGAAGATGTAGTTTATTTGGTTTTTGCGGCAATTTTACTCCTAATAGCTTTAGGATTTCTAAGGCACTCTCTACGGCTTGCTTGGGTTGACTTTTCGCAATATAACTGAGAATTCTTGTCTCATAAACGTTAACTTTATCAAGGATAAATTTTGCCTTTTCTAAAACCAATGCTGTCCACTCTTCCATAACTGCAAATTCGCCACAAATATAAGCAGTTTCTACAGCTTCAATATGTAGTTTTAAAGTCAAATCATATTGGTTTTGCCAACTCTGGGGGGGTAATACTTCCAGCCCTATTTTTAAATAGGTAAATGCCGATCGCCGCGCTGCCGATCGATTGGCTTTTTTTCCTGCTTCTAAATTCAACTCTGCTAACTGTTTCTTTTCCGATCGCTTGACGATATAGGGACGAGCCAAGTTTAATTGGTTAACAATATCAAAAATTTTCTCTTCGCGTTGACGATCGGGTGTTTCGACTAATAATTGTCGTCCGAGAAGGAGGTGAATGCGGCGTTTTTCCCAATCAGGAATGAGAGAATAGGCGGCTTGTTGAATGCGATCGTGAGCAAATTTACAGCGTAGTTTTGCCTCTGTTTTTATCTTTGCTTCGATTAACTTGTAGTTTTCATTTAAAGGAAAAAGAAGCCCCTCCGCGATCGCCTCTTGTAGGGCGATCGCCACTTCTAAAGAAGATTTTCTGGCAATTCCGGTTAAAGTAGATAAGTCAAATTCGTTGCCGATACAAGCAGCAAATTGTAACATCTGTCCTGTGGCGATCGGCAGTTTCTCAATTTTTTGGGCGAGTAATTCTACTACATTGGCAGTGATTTCTCTCTTGCGAATTTGCGCCACATCCCACCGCCATTTCTGTTGTTGAGAGTCAAAAAATAACAATTTTTCGGCATAGAGTGCTTTGAAAAATTCATTGAGAAAAAAAGGATTACCTCCTGTTTTCTCTTGTAACAATTCTGCAAGAGGGCGTGCTAAAGTGGGAGAACAGAAGAGTGCATCGGTAACAAATCCCTCAATATCCGCTAAGGACAAAGGTTCGAGGGCAATTTCAGAAACTGCAATACCACCTTCGCGAATAGTATTCAATGTCAACATCAAGGGATGCGCCTCATCTACTTCATTGTCGCGATAAGCTCCAATAAAAAAGAAGTAACCTGTGTCTGGTGCTGTCATCAATAAATTTAACAGACTTAAAGAAGCAGAATCCGCCCATTGCAGATCGTCGAGAAAAAGAACGAGAGGGCGATCGCCTTGGGTAAAAACGCGAATAAAATTTTGTAGGGTTAAATTAAAGCGATATTGACTCTCCGTTGCCCCCAGTTGCGGAATATCAGGCTGTTGTCCGATAATAAGTTCCAGTTCGGGGATAATCTCACCGATCGCCCGTCCATTATCCCCCAAGGCTGCTTGTAGCTCTTTTCGCCATCGTTGCAATTCCGTTTCTGATTCTGCTAACAATTGTCGCATCAAAGCGCCGAGGGCGTGGGCGATCGCGGAATAAGGGGTTTCGCGCTGTAATTGGTCGAATTTACCCGCCACAAAGAAGCCATGCCGTGCTGTAATGGGTTTGTGAACTTCCGCTACCAAGGCCGATTTCCCGATACCTGCATAACCTTTCACTAAACAGAGGGTTGGTTGTTGGCGATCGAGTCCTTGTTTAAAAGTAGTCAATAAAGTAGCAGTTTCCCGATCGCGGCCATAAAGTTTTTGGGGAATTTGTAAGCGATCGCCGCGATCGTTCCCTCCCACAATAAACGCTTCGATCTGCTGATTTTTGTACCATTGTTGGATACAAGTTTCGAGATCCCCTTTCAAACCATAAGCCGACTGATAGCGATCCTCGGCATTCTTCGCCATCAGTTTGAGAATAATTTCTCTCACTACAAAGGGGACTTCTCTTATATTTCCTATTCCCCATTCCCCATTTCTCACAGGTTGTTTGGCAATATGACAGTGAATGAGTTCGACGGGATCCGTCGTTGTGAAAGGCAATTGTCCCGTTAACAGTTCGTAAAAAGTCACCCCGAGGGAATAGAAATCGCTGCGATCGTCGATCGCCCGGTTCATACGTCCGATTTGTTCTGGGGAAATATAAGCGAGAGTACCTTCGAGAGTGTTAGCGTTACGAAACGCAACAATTTCCCGCGATCGCACGGTAGCAATACCAAAGTCAATGATTTTAACCTGTTTGGTTTCAGGATTGAAAACAATATTACTGGGATTAATATCTTTGTGAATAATGCCCGATTCGTGAACTTGACCGAGACAATCGGCGATCGCGATCGCCAATTCGAGAAACTCACTTATACTTAAATTGCCTGCTAATGCTAATTTTGTGAGAGAGTCTCCGCCAAAATCTTCGAGGACAATAGTTGGGCGATCGCGATCGTCCCAAAAATCATAAGCCTTTACTGCGCCTAAAATATTAAGATTGCGGGTAATCTCGTATTCTCGCTGAAACCAAGCCAAATCTTCCGTTGTATGATGGGCTGCTTTTAATGTTTTCAGAATAACCGGTTTCTCATGACAGGCGCGATCGCCTCGATAGATTAGAATGCGATCGCTTTCGTAGAGTAGACTATTGGCGATCGCGTTTCGTTGTGCTGGCATTTTGATTCTTTCCTCTGTCCCAATCTTGACAGACACCCCCATTTTACAAGAAGCCTTATGCCTTATATTATCCTTTTTCCGTGCTTCATTGCTCTCAATTCGATCTAGAACCTAAAAATCGCAAAACTAGCTCATAAAAATGAATAAATTAGCGCTTAGATAAATTTATTTTAGCGGTGAACATAAGCAAAAATCCTAAAAGTAACGGGACGATGGCGGCGATATAAAAAACTTGGTATAAAGGGCGATCGCCTAACAAAAAACCGAATAATGCTGGGGCAAAAAACTGCCCGAGAAAATTCGTCCCCGTCCCTGCTGCGAGAATAGTAGATTGCAGTTCTAAAGAGGTAAGATTTGATAAAAGGGTGTAAATATTAGGCATAACAATACCAAATCCTACCCCTAACAAAATTGTTGCCGATAAGAACAGATAAAGGCGATCGAATTGAGGAATTGCGACTAAAACTAAAGCAACAATACCAAACCCCAATGCTGTTGCAGGCACAAGTCCTAAACGTCGCGCTAATTTCCGCACGCCAAATGCTGAAACCAGCGCAGATCCGATCGCTTGAGATGCTAAAGCAATACCATTAATCGCAGTCCCTGAATTAATCGTTGCTTTAAGATGAATGGGAAGATTAATTACAACCCCATAAGCTGTTGCTGCTGTAAAAGCAAGGGTTAAAAATAATTGCCATGTTAAAGGATTACTAATAACCTTTTTTAACTCCTGAGAATCTCCACCCATTGACGATAAAGATTGAGCTGAAGTTGTTGATTTTTCCGGTTGTTCAAAGACAAAAATAACGAGTAAAGCAAAAGGAATTGCTAACCCATATAACCAAAAAGCAACCCGCCATCCTAATAACCCCAATAAACCCGCAGAAATGGGGTAAATAATATTAGCGATCGCCAAGACACTAGAAACATAGGCGATCGCTAAAGCCCTGGCTTCTGCGGACTCGTAACGCTTAACTAATAATCCTAAACTAGCGGCGGCAATACCACCACTAGCAGCCCCAACTAATCCTCGGGTAATTAATAGGGGAATAAAACCATTCATTAACCCCCCAGCCATGCCAAATAAGGCGTAAAACACGAGAGAAATAACCAAAACCTTTACTTGACCAAAGCGATCGGCTAATAGTCCTAAAATGGGACTAAAAAGGGCAACAGTTAAATAATGGGTACTGACCAAATAACCGGCTAAAGTGCGATCGAGATGCAGTTGAGCAATAATTTCCGGTAAAATTGGAGCAATAACGGCTCCTGTCATCACAATTAAAGACCCTGTTGCCAATAAAACAAACAATGAGCGATCGCGCCAAGTAAATTCCATTGATTAAAAAAGTATGGGGGAAGAAAGAAAAGGAAAATTTTCCATTAGGAATGAATTTTAGAGCATCTGCATAATTTTCTTGATTTTTTGTTCGCGATCGCGACTAAAAAATGCTAAAATTAAACTTACAATCAGATGAGGAACAGCAAAAGCACTGCCCAAATATCCCCGCCAGCGATTCCAAGAAAAAACTGCCCTTAAGGTTGGGTAAACGCGCCAAAAACGATTAATAGAACAGACCATATCATCGCCTAAAGTATTTCCTAAAGCACTGACTTCATGCCACCAACCCGCAGGAATATATAAAATTTCTCCTGGTGCGAGGAGAACTTCTTGCTTGTAAGGGAGAGCTTTGCGATAATTAGGAAAGGCTTGAAAATCAGGTTGTTCGGGATACAACTTACTAAACCAAGATCGCATTTCTAAACCGCGATATAAATGGACAAAGATCGAAAAAGGATAGAGATTAGGGGTTTGCGAGGGAGGAAAAAGAATAACTTTTTTAGTGCCGTAGAGTTGAATTAGCGTACCATCCATTTGATCGTAATGCAAACATTCGACATGACTGCTAGGGCCAACCCAAATATTAAAATGACTAATGGGTTTATCAAGTCCAATCTCAACAATTTTTTGCCTAGCTTCCTGGATTATTTTTTCCTGTTTTAGCGGTGTTTCATTAATTGAACATTTTGCTAAATAAATGTCCTTTTCTTTTGCCTCTCCACTGCGTAACAGATTAGCATAAGTTTGAAAGGCTTTCCGTTCTGTTTGAACCCCACTACCAATATTGTCCCATTGACGTTTATCTTGTTGATAGCGCTGCTTTCCGTATTGTCGTAAGAGAAACTGGCGATCGCCTAATTTTTGGCAAAGAAAATCTAAATCCCATCTAGATTTTCCTTCTAGTAACCCCGTCATAATTACCGGAATTCCGGGATTTTGGTATTGTTTGACAAATTCTTTTTTAGTTAGATCGGCAAGCGAAACTCGTGCGATCGCAGGAATTGACCGATCTAAATTTAACTTGGGTCGAGACTCCAATTCTACTGTCATGAGTTCGTCAGGTACGGTTGTTTGCAATACGACAAAATAGTGAAGTTTGATTATAAAGCACCTCGTGCCAATTTTGGCTTTCTCTTGCAGCCAGTTTTCCCAACTGTCACCAACAATCGCTATTTTCTCAAATTTTCTTGGCAGCGCGATCGCTCCTCGGGTATAATCGGAAGTCGATTTGTCAGTTTGGACAATATTGCGGGATTTACTCGGCGTTAATTCACAAGAGAAACAACAATCAGGGAAAAAATAATGGTCAATCCAACTAACTTTTTAGTCAAAAATTTAGAAAAAACAGTTTTAAATCTTTCTTGGCTCGAAGATTTAGTCGGAAAATATTCTTTAGTCGGAGACTCAGCTTTTTTTGAAGTTGAGCAATTTCCGTGGGCAAAAAATTTAGAAGCAAATTGGTTAACGATTCGTAAAGAACTTGATGCTGTCCTCGATCGCGTCAATGACTTACCCAATTATCAACAAATTTCCAGCAGACAAGCTAATATCACTGATGACGATCGCTGGAAAACTTACTTTTTTTATGCCTTTGGTTATAAAGCAGAAAAAAATTGCCAGCAATGTCCGGAAACAGCGAAGTTATTAGAAGGAATTCCAGGTTTAAAAGCTGCCTTTTTCTCAATCCTAGCCCCTCATAAACATATTCCCGAACACCGAGGAAAACATAAAGGTTTAATTCGTTATCATTTAGGTTTAAAAATTCCTGAACCCCAGTCAGGCTGTCGCATTCGCGTTGGCGATCGAACCGCTTATTGGCAAGAAGGAAAAAGTTTGATTTTTGACGATACTTTTCTCCACGAAGCCTGGAATGAAACGGAAGAATATCGC
>NZ_JAYGHV010000304.1:0-14069 GCF_034932145.1 Spirulina sp. 06S082
TCCCCGCGATCGCATCCAAAAAATAGTACAATAACCCTTAGTCATTACGAGGAGCGATCTGTGGTTATTGCCCAAACTCATCCCCCCAATGTTCTCCCAGATGCAACGGTAACTCACATTACGCCAGATGAATACCGCGCAAAAGAAGAAATCGCCGAAGAATGCCACGAATATCGTAATGGAGAGATAATTGTCATGCCAGGAGGTTCTCCCCTTCATAGTCGTATTGCTGTAGATATTACAACTTTTCTGAATGTGACGCTTCGAGATACGACTTTTGAAACTTATAATGGCGATCTGCGAATCTGGATTCCTCGGTTTAATTGTGGTACTTATGGCGATGTTTTTGTTATTGAAGGAGAGCCAGAATTTAATGGCGATCGCCAAGATGAAATTCTCAATCCTAGATTAATTGTTGAAGTGCTTTCTCCTTCAACAGAGGCTTATGACCGAGGGGAAAAGTTTAGAAAATATCGATCGCTTACCAGTTTTTGCGAATATCTTCTCGTCAGCCAAAATGAACCCTATGTAGAGCAGTATTATAATAGCGATCGCGAGAATGAAAATCGCTGGCAATGGCAGGTTTGCGATCGCCTTGAAGATGCGATCGTCCTACAGAGTTTAAATAATATAGAACTCCCGATGAGAGAAATCTATCGTCGCATTGAATTTTAATATTATGCAAATTTCATAGAAGCCTAGATTACTAGATTAACTAAGCCAAAGGTAGCCAAATCATAAAAGCAGTACCGAGTAAACGATCGCCTTGAAGATTATCGGATACTTCGATTTTGCCGTTCATTTGCTCAATTAACCCTTTCACGATCGCCAAACCCAACCCCGTCCCCTCAATTTCTCCTTCCTCTTGTATCCCCCGATAGTGGCGATCGAAAATGCGATCGCGATCGCCCTCTGGAATGCCATATCCCGTATCGCGAATGGCAACGCCTTGGAGAAGTCCATTTTCATGATCTAACCCTGCTTCCACGGCAATATAACCCCCTCTGGGTGTATATTTGATGGCATTATCAAGGACATTATTTAAAACTTCCCGCAGCGCATTCGCATCGGCTTGAATGGGGAGCAAATCATCGGGAATATCCATCCTGAATTCTAACCCGCGATCGCCCGCGATCGCCGCCGCCGATTGCAACAAGGGATTTAAAACCTCTGAAATAGGAAAGGTTTGCAGTCTTAAACGTGCTTCGGGAAGAAGGGAGAGAGGAGAAGATTTACTTGAAGATTTACTTTCGGGTAATAATTTCTGGGGTGGGGAATCAATCAATGTTGCTGCATCTTGACTCATTTCGTCGAGATAAACGTCAAATTGCTTGAGGAGAGTTTGCAAGCGATCGCTTTCTCGAATCAGATTTTCAGCAATTTCGCTATTCTTGTCCCCCGGTAGAAGACGCTTTAGCAATAATTTACCAAAAGTTCGTAACGCCGTCATCGGGTTGCGTAACTGGTGCAGGAGATCGTCAAAGCGATCGCGTTGTGCAGCGATACTAAGCTGCTGTTGCAGAAGTTGTTCCTTTGTCCATCCCTGCTGGCGATCGAGATATCTGGCGATCGCCAAAGTTCGGACAATATTTTCCACTTGGGCTAATTCTCGTTTTTCCCATTCGCGATCGTCTCTGCGCGTCACCAATACTCCCAAAACTTCTTCCTCATAAAGAAGCGGTAACATTGCTTGACGTTTTCCCCACAAATCTTTAATTTTGCCTTCCCTGGCAATAAACTCCTTTTCTAGGGTGCGATCGGCGATTTTATCTTCTCTTCCTTTCAGCGATCGCTGAGATTCGGGCAAATAGCGAGGAAATGGTGGATTAGATTTTTGCCATCCCTTTCCAGACTTATCAGGTTGTTCCTCAGCATAGCGGACGATACTGGCATCAGGATACACTACAACCGGAACAAGATTGGGATTAACCCCCTCTACCCATTTTTCCGTTAGATAAACCGCACACCAAGTCGCCCCTAATCCTTGGACTAAGACATAAACCTGGGCTTGACACAGGGCAATGAATTCTGAACTCGGTCTAACGAACATCATAACCCCAATAATAAGCGATCGCCTCGAGGCAATGGGTATGGGCTGAATCCATCTCCCCCTCGTTTCTTGAATATTCTTCTGAATAACCCTTGTATATTTTATGAAAAAATGATAGACTTCGGCGTATATCTATAAATTATTTTCTCATTCATTAAAGATTCTGCGCCAACAATCATGATGAGAGTTCCATGATGAGAGTTCGTGATGAGAATTTGTAATGAAAACTTGTAATGAGAATTACTGGGAATTATTGGGGAATTATCCGAGAATTACTTTTGGTTAAATTAACTAAAACTTATTATTCTCCTAAAACCCCTTGATTTTTTGAAAAAAAGCAGATATACTAGCCACGGTTTTGTAACTAGGATTACAAAAACTAGAACTACAAACCGGGTCTTAAAATTTAGTTTCGAGAACAGGAGGTAGGCAGTTTGGCCAGAAAACGCAAACGCAAGAGTCGTCGTCGCCAAGAAGGACGTAAAATTTTGGAGCTAGTGCCTCAATTTAACCTCGAGAGTGGTGAGGATAAACCCGTCACTGCAGCCCGTAAATACATTGCATCGAGAGGAATTATTCCTCCTGCATTATTGGTTGTAAAACGGAACGAACATACGACAGACCGCTATTTTTGGGCGGAAAAGGGGCTATTTGGCGCTCAATATGTGGAAGAGAATCATTTTCTTTTCCCCAGTTTGAGGACTATTGCCCCCCAGATTACACAAAAGAAAGCAACAAAACCACCTCTGGCGATCGCTAATCTTTAGGCAAAACCAGTTTTTAAGACTAGGATTCATACTAGCTGGGAATCTTAGCTCAAAATCTTAGCTTAAAATAGCTTAACCGTAAATGGCGCTAAACTAACAAATCAAATTCTATTTTACCACAGTCGGGTAAAGTGGAATTTGATTTTGTTGGGCTGGCATTTTTTTGTTTTATGGAAATTACTCAATGCTTGCATACGGCCTTGCTTGTCTGCGATCTCGATCGCGCTAAACACTTCTACGGGACTATTCTCAATCTCCCTATCGCAGAAAGAGATTTAAAATTTGCGGGAGTGTGGTATCAGGTGGGCAATTATCAAATCCACCTAATTGTTAATACGGAATTTTCAGGAAACCTCTACGATCGCGCCAAATGGGGACGAAATGCCCATATTGCTTTTAATGTGGATAATTTAGCCGAACTTAAGCAGCGATTGCAAGCCCATAACTGGCCGATGCAACTCAGTTCTTCCGGTCGTGCCGCAATTTTTATTCAAGATGCTGATAAGAATATAATAGAAGTCAATCAGATGTAGAACAAGGGCATTTAGAGACAATTCGTGAGAATTATTGCTTATATTTATGCCGATCCCGCGATCGAGTCCGTCCCCGATGCTGATATTTGGGGTTTAGAGGTCGATCGCGTCTATCGAGATTTAGGCGATCGCGTCCAACTGCAACAACTCTTACAAGATTCCCAAGGTAATCCTCCCGATTATCTCCTCTTACGCCGCTTAGATGAACTGGGAGACACCCTCGAAATAGTGGCAACAATCTTGGCGCAAATCGAGGCAATAGGGATAATAATAATTGCTACGGAACAGCATTATCACTCCTTTGAGACAACTCAACAAGACCCATCCGGCGATCGCCTTTTCGACCTCTTAGCAGAAATTCAGCAAAATCAATACAGTCGTCGCATTCGTCAAGGTCATGCCCGCAATCGTATCAAAGCAATGCCCCCTCCTGGCAAGGCAACTTATGGGTATCGACGAGGGAAAGACCGCTATATTTTAGATCGTTCCACGGCTCCAGTGGTTAAAGATTTTTTCGAGCATTATTTACTTTATAGTTCCCTACGAGGTTCAGTTCGCTACTTAGAAAAGAAATATGGGAAAAAAATTTCCGTCGCAACCGGTCGTCGTTGGTTAGCGAATCCTATTTATCGTGGCGATACGAAGTATCATAACGGCGATATTCTTCCTAATACCCATACGGCAATTTTATCCCGCGAAGAAGCCGCACAAATCGATCGCTTATTAAAGCGTAATAGTCGTTTACCCTCTCGTAGTGCCAGTGCGCCGCGTTCTTTAGCTGGGTTGGTAATATGCGGGCAATGTTACTCTCATCATACCATTACCCGCGTTACTGCCCGTAAAAAAAGCAAAGAATACTTGTATTTACGTCCCGTTAGTTGTCCCGAACAAAATAAATGTAAAGCAATTCCTTACCAAGATATTTTAGAACAAACTATCGCGCAAATCTGTCAAATTTTACCCTTGGCGATCGCCGGGATGAATGCCCCCGAGGGAAGCAATCCTAAAGGCGCGATCGCGGCACAAATGGCGCAAAAAGAAACAATTATGCAGCAACTCCCCGACTTGCAAAAACAAGGAATTCTCGATGCAGAAACCGCCGATCTGCGTCACTATAAACTCCGCACAGAATTGGCTCAATTGCAACAAAAACTGTCTCAACTTCCCCCCGATAATTTAAAACCGATCGCCCAAGCAATTTCCTTTCCTCAATTTTGGTTAGACTTGTCAGAATCTGAGCGTCGCTTTTATTTTCGAGAGTTCATCAAAGAGATTAAAATTATCCGCGATCGCGATCTACAATGGCATCTAGAATTAGTCTTTATTTTTGGGTCGTAAAACTGCTATTTCTCGATATATTACAAGTAACTCGTGCGAGATCGTTTTGGGGGCGAATATTACAAATTGTTTCGCCGCGATCGCTTTTATTTGCTAAAGTACGATTAGAGCGAGGACCCAGCCATTGAGCAATTAGTTTTACTTGATATTCCGATGAGGTTGAAGATAATTGAGACTCTATTTCCCAAAGGTCATTTTCCTTGAGAAAATTCAAGTTTTCCAAGACTTGAGACTGAAAATTGGGGAGAAAACTTGCCCCTTCACTGGCTTTTAATTGTTCGTTGACTTCCCCCCAGGGGCGATCGTTAAATCGTTGTTCGAGTAATTTTCGCATTTCTTCAAGAATCAAAAAAACGCGAGGTTGAGAAGGAGAAATATCCAACGTAATGACAAACTTACTCTCGCTAAAATCTTCACTCAGAAGACTGGGATATTTTTGCAGCCAATCATGGCAGAGGAAAGAAAATTGTAACCAGCAAGCCATTAAAATTTGTGTTTCTAATAAAATGACAACAGCTTGACGTTTGGTAGAATGAGGAACTTTAAACTCTAAATTGCGAGTAATAAAATGCGCCAACGATGCAATAATAGCAGCCAAAGGAAACCACAAAAGAGCTAAGATTTGCGGTTTTATGCCAAACAGTTTCCAAAAAAATAAACAAATTGAAACGGCAACAATCCAAGGAGTAGATTGCCAACGATTTTTGATGCCAATCCAAGCAATACTAATGATTAAAAGGAGATAACCAACGATGGCAATTACTTCCCCCAGAAATCCTCTGGCGATCGCCGACATAACCCCAGAAAATAAACTTAAACAAAATAACGTTTGCCAGCAATAGGCGCGAGGAGGTTTCAAGGTATTCCAGATTTGATCAACAATATCTTTCATTATATTTGAGATATATTTAAGATAATAATAAGCAAAGCAATAATACTATTACTTAAAAGATTCGCTTGAAAAATCGTAGCGATCGTATTGGCATCAGCTTGAATAATTGCTGTATTAATTCTATTCATAAAAGAAACAGATTCTTGTTCGGCTTCATCGTCTTGTTCGGCAGAACTTTTCAAGAATGCTTCTAAAAGCTGCAAACCTTTGAATTCTATAACAATAGTTAAGGCGAAAATCATCACCAAAATAATAGCGAGAACAGGATAAACATGAATCCATCGGTTCATCTCATTGAAATTATTGAAAAAGATAATACCAATTAAATGTAGCCTCTCGCTTTCTGGTGCAATATTTTGAAATATAAAAAAGACAAACCAGAGAATAATTGTTGATAAAAGATTAATCGAGATGGAGAACTCTATACTCTGTTTGCGCGTTAATCTTAATTTTTGTTGCAAAACGATCGCCTCAATCGAAATACCGATAGATAGCGTGAGAAGTTGTAAAATAACCAGTGGAATAGGTAAAAATACGATAGACATCACGGACAGTTAATCGGTAGACAAGAATAGAAATTTTTGTGAAGGTTTTCAGTAATTGCTCACAACAAAGGCAAAATAACGTTAGTCTTAATCTAAGACCTTCCCCTACACAGTAAAGCTATGGCAGTTTTTCATCAACGCTCCACCATCGAACATCCGGTAGAAGAGAGTACGCGCACTCGCATTTTGCAAGCGGCTCAACGCTTGTTCGCGCGGAAGGGTTATGATGGCACCACCACTCGAGATTTAGCATCGGCGGCAAATGTAGCAGAAGGAACATTATTTCGCCATTTTGCCAATAAAAAGGCAATTTTGGTGGAAGTAGCAACGCGAGGATGGGTTGAAATTCTGACTGATTTACTGACAGAGTTGAGTGAAATGGGGAGTTATAAGGCTGTCGCACAGGTCATGCGAAGACGAATGCTACGAATGCGCGAAAGTCACGATCTGATGCGCGTATGCTTTATGGAAGCGCAATTTCATCCCGAGTTGCGCGATCGCATTCAGTCAGAAATTATCGATAAAATGACGGATGTAGCAGAGGCATTTTTTGAGACAGCAATGGAACGAGGAATTTACCGTAAGATGAATCCTAAAATCGTCGCGCAAGTATTTTTGGGAATGTTTGCAGTGGCGGGTTTTTCCGACCAAACTATTATCGACCCCAATGCCTCGCCAGAATCTATGAAAGAGATGGCAGAAGGCATTGCTGATATTTTTCTACAAGGGGTTTTGGTGAAGGGAGAATGATGAGTTATGGGGGATGAGGGATGAATTTTTCTCTTCACTCCCCACTCTCAACTCTCAACTAATTCCCTTCCTTCGCGAGTACCTTCTCAAAGGTTTTTAGATCGACTGCACCGCTTAAGACTTCACCGTTGAAGGCAAAAAAGGGCGTTCCTTGAATGAGGAGCGATCGCGCTAGTTGGATATCTTCGGCGATCGCATCTTCGGCTTGGGAACGGTGGCGATCGCGATCGAACTGCTCTAAATCTAAATTAATATCTTCGGCAAGTTCTAGATACAATTCTTCACCCAACTCTTCTTGATTTGCAAACAAGCCATCATAATACTGCCAAAACTTGCCTTGTTGTCCCGCAGCATAAGCCGCTACAGCAGCATTGAAGGCTTGAGGATGAATGCTCAGAGGCAGATTTTTGTAAACTAGGGTAACGCGATCGCCGTATTTTGCCATAAACTCCTTCACCGTTTCCCTGGCAATAGAGCAAAATGGGCATTGAAAATCCGAGAACATGAAGAGAACATTTTTACCCTCCTTTGCCCCTTGGATGGGAGATTCACCAATAAAGGCTTGTGGGTTGGCCTGCATTTGCTGTACAACAGCTTTTTGCATCGCCTTTTGTTGTGCTTCTTGCTGACGTTGATAATTTTGTACAGACTCGATAATCGCTTCGGGATGAGCGCGAATAATACTTAATACTTGTTCTTCCAATGAGTTTGTATTATCTGCACGAGCAGGCAATGTATCGATCGATAATCCCAAACATAACAAGCCAATAAAGAAAAAATTAGAGAGAAAATTTAGGAGTTTCCCAATTTTATTGTGCATCCTTCTGAAAATAAGAAAAAATCAACACCCTCCAACATAACCTAGTTCCTTGACCATCAAGATTTAAAAATCCCGCGCTAGAGCAAAGATGTTAGCGCGGGAGAAATATCATGATTTATCCAATTGTCTGCGAAGGTCTCCCAATTCTGCATCAACAGGAGGTGAGGTACTCGCACTGGGTAACGCTCCTTGGTTTGGAGAAGAACCCCCCAACATTTGTGCCTTCATCGCCGCGAGTTCGTCATCAACATCGCTACCACTTTCTAGCGCCGCGAATTGACTTTCAATGTTAACACCTCCCAACTCTCCCACCGCTTGAGAACGTGCTTCCATTTCCAGTACCTTTTCTTCCATGCGATCGAACGCTGCCATCGAACCCCCCGTACTGAGAGACCCCATCGTACCTTGTAGCTGTTCATTCGCCTTCGCTGCTTGTACGCGAGCTTTGAGCATATCTTTCTTGGTTTTAGCCTCAGAAATTTTGCTCTCTAAAGCAATCAAATTCTTTTTCATGGTTTGAACTTGACCGCTTTGGGTATCCAGTTGAGCCTTGAGTTGAGCCGCAGTATCTGAACTGGTTTTTTTACGCTGCAAAGCCTCCCGAGCTAAAGTCTCATCTCCCTTAGAAAGGGCAAGTTGAGCGCGTTGCTGCCATTGGTTAGCATCTGTTTGGTTTTTGTTGTATTGCTGTTCGGTGCGTTTTTGAGTCGCGATAGAACGGGCGACGGCTTGACGCAACTGCACCAAGTCCTCCTGCATATCAATAATAGACTGCTCCAGAATTTTCTCTGGATCTTCTGCTTTACTCACCATGTCGTTGAGGTTGGCTCTCAAGACGCGGCTCAGGCGATCGAATAATCCCATGACTTTATTTATCCTATTGAAAACGTACAGAACTGAGTGATAAGAATGCAGCCAGAGCAAGCTCGGCGTGCGGTTAAGATTTATTTACGTTTTTCGCTATTATCTAGTCTAGCTTTTTGCGGGGTTTGCTTGCCATTATTGCTATTTTGCGACTGAAAAAAACATTATGAAATATTTGTTACATTCATTCTCAGATTCCTTAACTACACTGGAGGGGAGGAGTGTTCCCGATAAAATTCATCGATCTTAAACAAACGGATATTCATATTCATGATTACTTGTCCTTGCTGCGCTCGAGCCATGCTGATGTATGCCCAAAAGGGTCGTGCTTACTGGTTTTGTCCGGATTGTCGTCAAGAGATGCCCGATCTATTAAGTGTAATGATGACTGCCAACCAAGCACGACACAAGGTTAAATCGTTGTCATCTCCGTTACTTCCCGAACCGGCTGAAGTTCACTAAGAAGAGAAAATCAAGACAATCTCAAGGCAAAATTCACAAGGTTACACGGGCTGCATTTGTGAGTGAGGAGTCGAGAGTTTTGCCTGAAATTGTTCTAAGTCAGCCAAGGCGCGATCGCGGTAAACCCCATATCGTTCCCGTTTATTGCGAATGCGTTCTTGTAGAGGGGGGATAATGCCAAAATTTGGAGGCATAGGCTGAAAATGTTTGGCAGAAGCGGAAGTAATAAACTCAAATAATGCCCCCATCATCATTGTTTTTGGCAGGGTAACGGGGTCTAAGCCCAAAATTAATCGCGCTGCATTCGTCCCTGCCAACCAACCTCCCGCCGCCGCCGCCGTATAACCTTCTGTTCCTACTAATTGACCCGCCGCGAGGAGAGTCGATCGCTGTTTGAATTGTAGGGTGGGCGCTAGAAGTTGGGGAGAATTAATAAAAGTATTGCGGTGCATGACTCCCATGCGAACAAATTCAGCTTTTTCTAAGCCCGGAATGAGCCGAAAAACCTTTTTTTGTTCTCCCCAACGCAAATTAGTTTGGAAGCCAACCATGTTCCAAAGTTGTCCTTCTTTGTCTTCTTGGCGCAATTGGACGACAGCATAGGGGCGCTTACCTTTGTTTTCCGGTGCTTTAAAGTCGCCGTAACGGGAGTCGAACAAACCCACGGGTTTGAGGGGACCGTAACGCATGGTATCTTCTCCCCTTTGTGCCATTTCTTCAATGGGAAGACAGCCTTCAAAAAATTTGGCAGTTTCTCGTTCAAAGTCTTTGACGGGGGCTTGTTCAGCTTGACAGAGTTCTTGCAAAAAATGCAGGTACTCTTCTTTGTTCATGGGACAGTTGAGATAAGCTGCCTCTCCTTTATCATAGCGGGAGGCAAAAAAGGCAATTTCTTTATTGATGGAGTCCCCGACAACAATGGGGCTGGCGGCATCGAAAAAACTCATATATTCCATGCCTGTGAAGCCCTGCAAGTCGGTGGTCAGGCTGGCACTGGTGAGGGGACCTGTGGTGAGGACAGCGACCCCATCGGGGGGAATTTGGGGGATTTCTTCCCGGCGCAATTCGATCAGGGGATGTTGGGACAGGGTTTCGGTTAATTGGTTGCTGAAGAGCCCGCGATCGACGGCTAAGGCTCCTCCGGCGGGGACTTGATGTTCGTCGGCTTTGCCAATAATAATAGACCCTAAACGGCGCAATTCTTCCTGGAGAAGTCCGGCGGCGCGATCGCTTTGTTTGGCCCCAAAGGAGTTACTACAAACTAATTCTGCCAGTTCTTGGCTATGATGGGCGGGGGTCATTTGTACGGGACGCATTTCCGACAAAATTACGGGGACTCCAGCGCGGGCAATTTGCCACGCCGCTTCGGTGCCGGCGAGTCCGCCTCCAATTACGCGCACGGGATATTGGGTCATTTTTTGATAATTGAGTATTGTAAAGTATTATAGTCGCACCGATCGAGAAAATTTTATGGCTGAAATTGCAGAACGTCCCGTCCCCCAAATTGATACCTCTACGGTGCAACTCACCAAAGAAGAGGCATTGACGATCTACGAAGATATGGTACTGGGGCGACAGTTTGAAGATAAATGCGCTGAAATGTACTATCGGGGCAAAATGTTCGGCTTTGTCCATTTATATAATGGTCAAGAAGCGGTTTCCACCGGGGTCATTAAGGCGATGCGTCCCGATGAAGATTATGTTTCCAGCACCTACCGCGATCACGTTCATGCCTTAAGTGCAAGCGTACCTGCCCGAGAGGTGATGGCAGAATTGTTCGGTAAGGAAACGGGATGCAGTCGAGGGCGAGGCGGATCGATGCACATGTTCTCAGAACCTCATCGCTTATTGGGGGGCTATGCCTTTGTTGCAGAAGGAATTCCTGTGGCTACGGGGGCGGCATTTCAAAGTAAATATCGTCGAGAAGCCCTGGGAGATGAAACTGCTGACCAAGTGACGGCTTGTTTCTTTGGGGATGGTGCGAGTAATAATGGGCAGTTCTTTGAGTGCTTAAATATGGCAGCATTGTGGAAATTGCCGATTCTCTATGTAGTGGAAAATAATAAATGGGCGATCGGGATGGCTCACGATCGCGCCACCTCCCAGCCGGAAATTTACAAAAAAGCGAGCGTTTTCGGGATGCACGGGGTTGAAGTGGATGGCATGGATGTACTGGCTGTCCGCAAGGTCGCACAAGAGGCGATCGCCCGTGCCAGGGCTGGAGAAGGTCCTACCCTGATCGAAGCCTTGACCTATCGTTTCCGAGGTCATTCCCTCGCCGATCCTGATGAACTTCGCAGCCCCCAAGAGAAGGAGTATTGGAATGCTCGCGATCCCATTAAACGCTTTAGTGCTGATGTATTGCAGCGAAATTTACTTACTCAAACGGAGTTAGACGCGATCGACGAGAAAATTCAGGGGGTTATTGCAGATGCGGTGAAATTTGCTGAGGAAAGTGCAGAACCGGATCCCAGTGAATTATATCGCTATATTTTTGCAGAAACATAAATAACAATTTTGCATTTTATGTTATTGCACTGACTGCCGATCAAAAGCAGAAAGAGCCAGTTCTTAAAGAAAGCTGGCTCTTTTCAGGCGATCTTGTTTTTTTTATATTCAGGGTCTTTTATGGATTTGACCCCATTTAAAATCTAGGGTCTTTATTAAAGCTGACCCTATTTAAACTTTTATAATCATGTCAGGGATCGCTAATTTCCCACGAATTCGTAATATTTTCTTTATATTTTTGGATTTCCTGCCTTTTTTCAAGGGTTTTGCTACAACCAAGGGCAGAAAAAGTCAGGGATTGCCCATAAAATTCACTATCTCCTCAAATTGTCATCAACTGGTTGTTAATGATATGGGACGCGGATTTGGTAATCTCTCAGTCGCGATCGCCTCCGATGCAGCAAAATCATATTTGACCAGATTTTCCAGTTCTTCCAATTGGCTAATTGCTTCGGCCCCCTCCAACTTCATTAACTCGCGATCGTCCCGCATTTCCGTCCATGTAATGCCATAGTCAGAAACGAGAAAGCGAATCAGGTGATTGTCTCCCAAACTCACCATAAAGGAAGCGCTATTCATCTCGCCGCCACAGGTATAGCAAGAAGCCAAATAGCCTCGATTTTCCAAAACAGTTGCCAATGCTTGCAGATTCATGACGAGATCGCGAACAAATTGACGGTGTTGCTGTGCTAATCGTAAAAACAATGTCTTTTCCTCCAAACACCAAGTACATTCTATTGTACGCCTTTTTTAACGTTTTCTTAAGATTGTATCTTGATGGGGTTAAAGGCGTAAACCGATCTAACCTTAGTCTTTATTATCCTTATTATTTCGACGCATCCCCTAAATGCGATCGTTTGTTGACATGACTCAGGTATCCATCGACTTAACTAATACACATTTTTTGGTTTTTGTCAAGATACTTGTTTTGGGAAATTCTGCTGCGATCGCAATTTGCCAATCGAATCCCGCGATCGCTTTCCCATTCATTATCTACATTGCACTATCTATTCAGAAATTCTTATATTTCTATATCTTTACAACCATTTGCAAAACTTAATAATATAAAAAGAAATGTCGATCAATTGCCGCCGCTAAAACCCCTAAATCTCGAACAATACGGTTTTCTGGGCGAAAAAATGCCTTTCCTATGGTAAACCGTGCTTTTCCTTCTTCCTGCATAATAAACTCTCAACTATCAACAGGAATTTCAATGATAAATTCTGTTCCTTCTCCAATAGTAGAATGACACTTTAATTTTCCTTGATGCCGTTCTACAATGATTTTATAACTAACGGATAATCCTAAACCCGTTCCTTGACCGACAGGTTTTGTCGTAAAGAAAGGTTCAAAAATACGATGTTGCGTCTCTTCATTAATTCCCATGCCATTATCAGCAATTTTAATATAAATACAGGTTGAATTTTTTACAGATGTTTCGATTTTAATATATTTTAACTCTTTTTCGGATTCTTGTAAAGTATCGATCGCGTTACCGATAATATTTAAAAAGGCTTGATTAAGTTGACCTGCATAACATTCAACTAAGGGTAACTCCCCATAATTGCGACGAATTTCAATAGTTTCTTGGGTTGCTGAGAGATAAAGACGATTTTCTAAAATAGTTAGGGTACTTTCAATTCCTTGATGGATATTCACTCGTTTTTTATCCGATTCATCAAGTCGGGAAAAATTACGCAATGAGATAACAATTTCTCGAATGCGATCGGCACCAACTTCCATCGAATCAATAAGTTTAGGTAAATCTGCCTCTAAAAATTCTAAATCAATTTCTTGTTGCTGTTCCTTGATTTTAGAAGTCGGATTTGGATATTCTTGTTGATAAAGATCGATACATTTTAATAAATCCTCAGCATAATTTCTAACATAAGCTAAATTGCCATAAATAAAATTAACAGGGTTATTGATTTCATGGGCAATTCCCGCAACAAGTTGCCCCAAACTGGACATTTTTTCTTGTTGCACTAACTCTGCGGTCATTTGTTGATTTTCTTGAAAAATCCGCGAAATTGTTTCAAACCAAAGCAACCAATCTCGAGTAATATTTTCAGGAATTTTTGGATTTTGATTCTGACTAGATTGCTCAATATACCGAACGAGTTGGTTAGCGGGGATAATAAATTCTCCTGCGATAATTTGATTGGCGATCGCCAGCATTAAAGTCAAACCAATGAGAAGAAGACCCCAACCTAATCCCAATTGAGTTAAAATAGGAAGTAAAATATCAACTTGTTTGGCAAAAAAGACTAAAGACCAAGGCGCTTGATGTAAATTAGAATGAAGAAATAAATATTGGCCAAATTCTTGACTATTTAAGTTTTCTCCTTGTAGAAACTGATACACCTTTTCTCTTAAATTTGCTGAAATAAGATTCCACAAGGATTGAATTTCAAGAGTAGGATTGTTGAGATTTTCAGGAGAAGCTAAGACTTGTCCACCATTATTAATCAAAAATAATCTTCCCTGGCTAAACTTTGATTTTTCTAAAATTTTACTCAATTCATCTAGAGTAACATCAA
>NZ_JAYGHV010000305.1:0-13964 GCF_034932145.1 Spirulina sp. 06S082
TGTATTTTTTGAAATAATCCAGAACCAGGCACATTAATCTCGGACACGACTACGACATTTTTTTGAAGTTTTTGAGTAATATAAGCTAAATTTGGTTGTGCTTTGCGCTCGAAGAGAACCATTTTTTCGGCTTTGATTTTGTCGAGATTTTCCTTGACTCCTGGTAAGGCGATCGCATCGGAATCTAAAGGTATTCCCAGCACCATAATACCGCGATGAAATACGGTTTTATCTTGAGAATTGCGCCAAAAGACCATCCCTCTATAAATAGGAGTCACAGATTCAACTTCAGGAAATTTTAGAGTTTGATAGAGGTGACGGGAAGAAAAAGTAAAAGTTGTCAGGAATTCTCTCGACCATGTATTTAATAAAAATATTTCTCCTTGAAAACTTTGGGGAAGTTCGATAAAACCATCTAAAAAAGCAGAATAAAAACCAATTTGCATAAAGAGTAAAACCACACTAAAAGCAATGCCTAGAATTGCCGCTAAAGTTTGGCTTTTCTGGTGTTGGAGTTGCAAAAGAGCTATCGGTATTTTTTGAAAACTTAGGATTAGTTGCTTAAGCATTTATTGTTCTCTTTCTTTTTCAAGGGTAAACTAAACATAAACTATTCGGTAATATAGATTTTGACTTCAACTTGGGAATTAATAAAATGAGAAACTTGTTGACTATCTTCTGGTTTGAGACGAATTTTAACTTCGATAATTCTGACATCAATATCTAAGGTGGGATCGTTACTCAAAACATTTCTTTTGCCAATTTGCGAACCGATCGCTTCTACTATTCCTGACAATTCCCTCGGAAAAATGCTACTGGTAATAATGGCTTTTTGACCAGGACGAATTTTGCCAATATCGGTTTCATAAACTTCGGCGATCGCATACATTTGCTGGGTTTGAGCCAGTTCAACAATACCGCCATTTTTAATACTTTCTCCTGCAAAAGTGTTGATTCTTAATACCTGTGCATCAAGGGGAGAACGAATATAAGCTAGGGCTAAATCGGCTTCTGCACGAGAAACAGCCGCGATCGCGCTTTCCAGTTCTGTGCGTGCAATGCGAACATCAACGGGACGCACTTCTCGCAGTTGATCGAGGGTTGCTTGTGCCTCTAAAATTTGATTGGGAAAGGTAGCATTGATTTTATTTAAAACGGCTTTAGCTGCACCGCGTTGTTCTGTTAATGCCTCTAATTGTAAGCGACTCTTGTTTAAATACTCTTGAGAAATTGCTCCCTCTTCGGCCAGTGGAACTAGAGTCTCAAAGTCATTTCTAGCACTATTTATCTCTGCTTCTAAGCTATCGATCTGTGCTTGTTGAATGGCAACTTCCCCTCGAAATTGTGCCTCTAAATTGGCAATTCTTGCCTCTTGTGCGGCAAGTTGTCCTTGTTTTACATCTCCCGTTTGTACTCGATCTAGCCTTGCTTGCACCAATTTTGCATCAATTTTTGCCTGTTCCACGGTTGCTTGAAGTTGGGTAATATTTTCTAGAATGGCAATGGTTTGTCCGCGTCTAATGCGATCGCCTTCTTTAACAAAAAGTCTCGCAACCCTTGCATTCGGAAAAGCCGACGATCCCGACACGGTAATAATTTCATCTTTGGGGGATATTCTCCCCAAAGCACTAATGACTTCTTCTTGTTCGAGAACCGATACGGAATTGGCAGAACTTTCCTCAACAGGTGTGCCAAAAAATCCCGATCGCAACAGTAAATAAATTGGCACACCTGCGATCGCTAATATAAAAATCGCAACTAGAGGAATTTTCCATCGGGATTCTAACTTCATAGGGAGATGCAAACTGTTGAATGGGGGATTTCTTTTCCTATTAATGACTAAATTGAATCATATAAAGTTTCTTTAAGGGAACGGGGTTGCCATCCCAACTCTCGACTTGCTTTGCTACTATTAATGCGAACGCAGCGATCGTAAAGATAATGAACTCGTTCTTTGCTAATGGGAGGATTCCAAGCAAATAAGCGTCCGATGGGATCGAGAATATTGCCGATCGCCCTCACCAAAAACTCCGGTAGTTCTTGAGGTGTCGGAATGCCCGTTTTTTGACCCAGCAAGGCGAACATTTCCCTCGTTTTGAGTTCCCCCGTGGAAATAATATAATGTTCCCCCGATTGGCTCTTTTCTGCCGCTAAAACCATTGCTTCTACCAGATCGTCTACATGAACGATACCCGTAATGCGATCGCCTCCCACCCAAAATTTCAACTTTCCCTGACAAAAGAGTTGCAACACCGGTCCAAAATGGGGATCGTCGGCTCCAAAAATTCCTGAAGGCATTAGACTAACAACGGGTAAACCCTGCTGGTAAAATTCATCCACTAATTCTTGTGCTTGATATTTTGTGCGATCGTAAGCAGAGGAAAAATTCTCTTGTTGTCGTTGAAATGTTTCATCAATAATTTCACCTCCCGTATCTCCATACACCCCAATCGTGCTGCAATAGACCATCTTTGAGATTCCAGATGTTTTAGATACCTCCAAAATAGCACGAGTGCCTTCAACATTAACTCGCTCCATTTTCGCTTCATCTACTAATCCCAATTCCACATAAGCAGCCAAGTGAAAAACGAGGTCTATCTCTTCCATTGCTGACTTCAAAATATCGCGATCGCAAATATCCCCATAAACCAGTTCCACATTGCAATCTTTTAAACGCGATAGATCGCTTGACTTGCGAACCAAACCTTTAACTTGATAACCGCGATCGCAGAGTAATTTCACCAAATGCGACCCCGTAAATCCGTTTGCCCCTGTTACCAATACTTTCATAATTCTTTCTCATAGACTCGATAAGTTTTATATATCTTTGCCCCTGTCGCTTCGATGATTTTTCGCGAAGGCGAATTATCTTCCCAAACCCAGGAGAGTTCCGACCAAACATAAGGTTTTTTCTTCTCCGTTCCTCCCTTCATACCCAAATAAATTAACCCTAAAGATACCATTTTGCGGCGATATTCAGGAAGAGAACCGATCGCGATCGTGCGAGTCGTCTTGATTTTACGACGATACCAGAGAAACTTGAGAATTCCCCAAAGATTCAGCCTGCCATTAACGTGCTTGAGAGCAATATTATAATTCGGCAAACACATAAATAAACCTACCATTTTCCCCTTATCTTCAGCAATAATAAAAATATCGGGATCTGCCAACTGTTGCAGATCCTTAGCTTCTGCCATAAACTCTTCTTCAGTGCGGGACGAAGAACTCCAATTATGACTAAAAGCAGTGGTGAAAAGATGATAAAGACCCCGTACATCTTCCTCAAAAGCATCTCCTTTCGTTCGCAAATTGCGGAAAGTAACCCCAGATTTGCGAGCAATATTGTAGCCTTTTTCGTACTTATAATCTAACGGTTTGTCAAGAGGCAAACTGTAAGCATAAGCATCCTTTGCCTTTTGCCAACCCGCCCTTTCAACAAATTCAGGATAATAGCGAGGATTGTAAGGCATCATCATCACAGGAGGAGAGTCAAAACCATCCACCAAAAATAAACAATTATTATGAGTAGAAAGATCGATCGGTCCTCTCACCACCGTCATACCGCGATCGCGCAGCCACTGACAAGCCATCTCAAAAAGCGATCGCGCCACCTCAAAATCCTCAACGCATTCAAAATAACCAAATAAGCCAACTTTTTCAGCCTCGCGATCGAGCAAACGTCGATTAATTGCCGCAACAATGCGCCCTAAAGGTTCTCCCGATGGCTGAGAAAGTGCAATAAAAGCCTGAAATTCTCCATACTGAGAAAAAGGATTGTCCTCGGCTAACTGTTTGGCCACACTTTCACGAAGAGGCGCTACCCAGTTCGGGTCATTGCGATAAACAATCTCGGGAACATCTAAAAAAATCTTTCGTTCTGTAGATGTATTAACGGGCTTAATCTGAAATTGATTGGAGGTCATTTTTTTTGGTTTTTGTCAATTTTTTATCGATGTAAAATTTTACGATAAAATTTTAGGTGAAATTTTATCCGTGCTAATCTACTATGTAGATACTCTTGTTAAGCTGTCAAACTTGCAAATCAAAAAATTTTTTTTATGAAAAAGTTACGAGTTTTACTTATATATCCGCTCTTTCCCAAATCTTTTTGGTCTTTTGACAAAGCGGTAGAACTCATTGGTCGCAAAGTCTCTCTTCCTCCCCTCGGTTTAGTTACAGTCGCGGCTATTTTACCGCAAACCTGGGAATTTCGTCTGGTCGATCGCAATGTTGTCCCAGAAACCGAAGCTGATTGGGAATGGGCTGATTTAGTCATTCTCTCAGGTATGATCGTGCAGAAGGCGGATATGCTGCACCTGATCGCGGAAGCCAAGCGCCGAGGTATCCCCGTCGCAGCAGGGGGACCCTCTGTAACCTCTACCCCTGAATACGCCCAAAAAGCGGGGATAGACTTCCTAATTTTGGATGAAGGAGAAATCACCCTCCCACTTTTCGTGGAAGCCCTAGAAAGGGGTGAAACCTCCGGGATTTTCCGCTCTGATGGGGTGAAACCCGACGTAACTACAACACCGATCCCCCGTTACGATCTGTTAGATTTGACCGCTTATACCGATATGTCGGTGCAGTTTTCCCGAGGCTGTCCTTTTCAATGTGAGTTTTGTGATATCATTGTTCTCTACGGACGCAAACCACGGACTAAAACTCCAGCACAATTGTTAGCAGAATTGCAAACACTCTACGATCTGGGTTGGCACTATTCTGTTTTTGTGGTAGATGATAACTTCATTGGCAATAAACGCAACGTAAAATTGCTCTTAAAAGAGTTAGCACCTTGGATGAAAGAGCATGATTATCCTTTTACTTTGATTACCGAAGCATCGGTAGATTTGGCGCAGGATGACGAGCTTTTAGAGTTGATGATGGCTGCTAATTTTAGCTCTGTATTCCTGGGAATTGAAACCCCAGATACAGACAGTTTAGAAATGACGAAGAAGTTCCAAAATACCCGAGATTCTCTCGTTGAAGCTGTCATGAAAATCAATCGTGTTGGCTTGCGAGTGATGGCTGGGTTTATTATTGGCTTTGATGGCGAAAAACCCGGTGCTGGCGATCGCATTATTAATTTTGTAGAAGAAACGGCGATTCCTTTTGCCATGTTCAGTATGCTACAAGCACTACCGAATACAGCACTCTGGACGCGATTACAAAAAGAAGGTCGCTTACTGGCAGAAACCAATGAGGTTGCAGGGAATCAAACCAATTTAATGAACTTTATTCCTACCCGTCCTATTGAAGACTTAGCGCGGGAATTCGTGCGCTGTTTTTGGGAATTATACGACCCCCATCGCTATTTAGGACGGGTCTATCGACATCATTTACAAATGAAGCCCAAACCCCATAAAAAGAAATTCAAAATACCAGAATTAATGGCATTGCGTGCCTTAGCGATTATTGTCTGGCGACAAGGGATTAAACGCAATACTCGCGTTCAATTTTGGCAACAAATCTTTTTACTTCTGCAAAAAAATCCCGGTGTTTTTCTGTCTTATATTACGACCTGTGCGAATCTCGAACATTTTATCGAGTATCGTGAAATTGTGCGGAATGAAATTGAAGAACAATTGGCAGAATTTTTGGCAGTAAAAGAGAAAGCAATCCAAGACAAAATTCCCGAACCCGTTCAATTAGCATCTTAAGAATCAGTAGGGGTTTGGTCTCCAAACCCCTACTTTATGAAGTTGAAAAAATGACAAACGATCGCGGTTTAATTGTCATTTGTGGTGCGACAGCGACGGGAAAATCGAGTTTAGCACTTTCTCTAGCACAACATTGGCACTCTATCATTATTAGTGCGGATTCTCGACAAGTTTACCGAGAGTTCGATATTGGCACCGCTAAACCCACCCTAGCAGAGCGAGAACGCATTCCCCACGCCCTCATCGATATTTGCGACCCGAGAGAAACCCTAACTCTAGCGGAATATCAAGCACAAGCACAAACCGCGATCGCGCACTCTTCCCAGACTCCCTTTCTAGTTGGAGGAACCGGACTCTATCTTAAAGCCATCGTGAAAGGGTTAAAAATTCCCCGCGTCTCCCCCCATTCCTCCTTGCGAGAGAATTTGGCGACCCTGGGACAAAAGCAACTTTATGAGTTTTTGCGCCAAGTTGACGCGATCGCCGCCGAAAAAATCCATCCCAATGATAACACCCGCACTCTAAGAGCATTAGAAGTATTTTATGTGACAGGAAAACCAATCTCTTCCCTACAAGGAGAAAATCCTCCAGATTATCCCATTTTGCAAATTGGCTTGGACTGCGATCGCGATCGCCTCAAAGACCGAATTAGTCAGCGCACCCAACAAATGCTCGATCTAGGATTAATATCTGAAGTAGAGAAACTTGGTCATAAATACGGTTGGGATTTACCCTTATTAGGAACCTTGGGATATGCAGAAATCAAACAATATCTTCTGGGTGAAATTTCCCTCGACAAAGCCAAAGAATTGACCATAGTACATACCTGCCAATTCGCCAAACGTCAGCGCACTTGGTTTCGCGCCTACCCTGAAATAGAATGGTTTGATGCACTGGTACCCGATTTAAGCGATCGCGTCTTACAAAGAATGCAAACTTGGAGAATAGATCATCAATCGTAGATTTGTGAGCGAGATCGCACTGTTATCCGGATTACATCACGACATCGCCAGAAAAAAATCACACCAGACACGAGGCTGCGATCGCAAGTTTTTCCTTAATTTGCTTGTAATCTAGAGTCAGTAGGAATACCGAAATGACTGAACCATACGCTCCCATCCCCCTTAAAAAGCAAAATCAGTTGAGAAATACCTCGAGATGAATCTGATGGGTTAGACCCCTTTGCGATCGCGATCGCTTAACCTCAGAATAATTGTCACGAGATATTCCCTTGCACCATCACCCAGATATTCCGGAACCATCACTCATTGTTTCGGTAAACGTCACCCATTGTCGGGGTTGCGATCGCGGTAATTTTCTCGAACCTGTCCGATAGTTAAGATAACGAGTTATACAGGGTTCGAGATGAAAAATTTACTCTTTGCATTTACTGGGGTTATCGCTTTCTTACTGATTGCACAATTGCTATACGCTAGGAATTATGCGGTTAATGCTCCCATTCAAAGTTCCAAGGACACTCAACAAGAGCAAGTGGGTTATACCCCTCCCGATCGCGGATTTCCAGCCATGACGCTTCCTTCTGGCACCCGCTAAGTTTTTATTTTTCCTGATTTTTCCTCAAAGCTCCCAAAATATTAAATATTGTTGCAAAGCCGCGATCGTAACTTGCCCGACAACCCTCGCTCTCCGGTATGATAGCAAAACGAACATTGAATTAAATAAATTAAAGTCCCTATGACCTCTCAGATTGATATTCCCACTTTGGCGAGTTTAGAATATATTCCCTATTTAGATGAAAGCGGTCAGATTGCCGAAGCATTGCAAAAAAAAATAGGCGTTTATGCTGTCTTCGATCGCGACAAAAAGATGCAAGTCGTCGCCTATTCCCGCGATATTTATCTAGGTTTAAAACAACATTTAATCCGCAAGCCAGAATTCTGTTACTGGCTCAAATATCAAACAATTGAGCGTCCCAGTCGCACGATTTTAGAAGATATTCGAGGCGCTTGGATTGAAGAAAATGGCGAGATTCCCCCAGGAAATGGCTCAGAACAAACAGCATGGAACGATCCTATTGATGCTAAAATTGCCATGACAGAAGAAGAGAAAGAAACCTATGGAAAGAGTGAAGATAAAAATCAAATAAAATTACTCAAAACCGTTGCCAGAAGAGTTGAAGCAGAACTGAAAGATAAACTCAAACAAACCAGAAATACAGATATGGAAATGCGCTTCAATGCCAAACTTAAAGAAAAAGGACTTTTGGATTTAAAGTAGAGACATTCAATTGCAGAGTGCATCTCAAATTTGTAAATCTATCCTTCAGTTAACAAGAAAAAACTTGCTCTAACACCTAAGTTTATTAAAAAAATCTGGATTTTACTTGTATCTCCTACCTAAAAGGCTACTTTAAATACTGGAAGTTTGAGTATTTAACTATTCAAATTGTTCCCTTCAAAAATGTTGCTCAACTCAACTTTGGAAAAATTGATGAAACGATTAATGACTCTTTTAATGACGGCTGTTTTAGCGATTTTAGTGGCTGTAAATTTCAATGTACAATCGGCTTTAGCACAGTTTGATCCCCAACTTGCACAGCACTGCCAAGAGGCGATAACCCTTTATCCTGAAGCTAAAGACAATCCCTACTTTATAGAAGATTGTGGCGAGATTCTAGGTATATCAACAGAGGATCAATGCCGCCGCTCCTTTAACGGAGAGTTAGATGATCGACTCGACTCTATCAGCGACCCCGACAGCTTCATAGATGGCTGCCCTCGTCTCGCGGATGAAAACCCCGGCGATGAAGAGTCAAATATAGATTAATCATCTCAATTCAGAGATAACTGACGTTAGATGCGATTCTAGCGATCGCAACGAAAATTGATGTTGCGATCGCTAACAACAAATCATAAACTCCCAACATCTCATAATAAAATGTAGCGTTTTTTAACCTGACTTAACCTTATGAAACAGATATTAGACCGCGCCCGTAATGTTGCCATCGTCGGACCTTACTCCTGCGGTAAAACTACCCTCCTCGAAAGCCTTCTCTCGGTGATGGGCGCGGTTGCGCGTAAGGGAAGCATTAAAGATGGTAATACCGTTGGAGATAGCTCTCCCGAAGCCCGCGATCGCGCCATGAGTGTCGAAATTTCCGTAGCCAGCAGCGACTACCAAGATATTCACTTCACCTTTCTCGACTGTCCTGGATCGATCGAATTTACCCAAGAGACCTATAATGCCCTCGTGGGAGCCGGAGCCGCGATCGTCGTCTGTGAAGCCGTTGCCGACAAAGTTCTCATTTTAGCACCGCTATTCAAATTTCTCGACGATTGGGAAATCCCTCACCTCGTTTTCGTGAATAAGCTCGATCGCTCCAAAGACAGCTTTATGGACATTCTCCACGCCCTGAAAGTGGTTTCCAGTCGTCCTCTGATCCCGCAACAATACCCCATTCGCCAGCAAGAAAAACTCGTCGGCTATATTGATTTAGTGAGCGAACAGGCTTATCACTATCATCCTGGCAGTCCCGCCGATCCCGTCCCCTTACCCCAACATCTTCAAGAAGAGGAAAAAGCCGCACGGGATGAAATGCTGGAAACCCTTGCCGACTTTGACGACCATCTTTTGGAAGAACTCCTCGAAGAAATCAATCCGCCTCAAGCTGAAATTCTTCAAGACCTGAAACAGAACTTAAGTGCAGATACGATCGTTCCCGTGTTTCTCGGGATAGCCGAAGGAGATTACGGGGTTCGCCCTCTCTTGGATGCCTTAGTGAAAGAAGCCCCGGATCCCGGCATTACGGCGCGACGGCGGGGACTCGAACCCGTTGCTGAGGGGGATGCCCTCGCTCAAGTCCTGAAAACCTATTACACTCCTCAAGGGGGTAAACTTTCCCTAGCACGGGTTTGGCAGGGTAAATTAAGCGATGGGATGCTTCTCAATGGCGTGCGGGTGGGGGGACTCTATCGCCTCATGGGACAGCAACAAGAGTCCGTTAATGATGCAACTGTCGGGGAAATTGTGGCGATCGCCCGCTTGGAAGGTATCCAAACTGGAGATACTCTCAGCAGCGGCCAAGATAGGCAAACCTTACCCACCGCCGAAAAAATCGCACCAGTTTACGCCCTTGCCATTACGCCCGAACGACGCAAAGATGAAGTCAAACTCAGCAGTGCTGTGAGTAAATTGCTAGAAGAAGACCCATCTCTGCATTGGGAACAACATGAGGATACTCGCGAGATTATTCTCTGGGGTCAGGGAGAAATTCATTTGCAAGTGTCTTTAGACCGCTTGCGCCGCAAGTATAATCTCCCCATGAGTACCCATTTACCCCGCATCCCCTACAAAGAAACTATTCGCAAAACCATCTCTTCCCACGGACGCTATAAGCACCAAAGCGGCGGTCATGGTGCCTTTGGAGATGTCTTTTTAGACATTAAACCCTTACAAAGGGGAGAAGGCTTCCAGTTTAGCGATACGATTGTTGGGGGTGTGGTGCCAAAACAGTATATTCCTGGGGTGGAAACGGGAGTACGAGACTATCTGGCAAAGGGTCCGCTAGGATTTCCCGTGGTCGATGTGTCGGTCAATTTGAGCAATGGTTCTTATCATGCGGTGGATAGTTCCGAACAAGCCTTTAAACAAGCAGCACGCATTGCCATGACGGAGGGGATGCAGAAGTGCGAACCGGTGCTATTAGAGCCTATTTTAGCGGTTAAAGTAGCCGCTCCTGCCAATTTTACCTCGAAGGTGTTGCAGTTGGTGTCGGGACGACGAGGACAAATCCTCGGTTATGAGTCTCTCTCGGGTTGGCAGCATTGGGATGAGGTGACGGCTTATTTGCCTCAAGCGGAGATGCACAATTTTATTATTGAGTTGCGATCTTTAACTTTGGGGGTGGGTTTCTTCCACTGGGAGTACGACCATTTACAAGAAGTTCCCGATAAATTGGCTCAAGAGGTTTTAGCGACTACTGCCGCGTAATTGCGATCGCATTTTATTTGCGTTTATTCTGTCATTACTTCTTGCAGTAAACAATGAGTTTGCGTTTATTCTGTCATTACTTCTTGCAGTAAACAATGAGATCGATTTCTACATCCCCCATTCCCGCTAAACCTACAACTCCTATTGTTGTACGGCAGGGCATTTTTCCATCTTGAAAATAGGAGGAATAAATTTTATTAACTGTATCAAAATAGCGCATATCGGTAATAAAAACTCGCGCCATTACCGCTTTATCTAAACTTGTTCCCGCTTCCGCTAATACTAATTTTAAATTCTCCATCACCCGTGCTACTTGCTCTTCGATCGCATCAATCAACATCTCTCCAGTTTCTGGATCTTCGGATAGTTGACCCGTCACAAACAGAAAATCTCCCGCGCGAATAGCATGGGGAAACGAGCCAAATAAAGGTAGTTTTTCATCCTGAAGGATAATTCTCTCAAACATTATTTTTAAAGATTTAAGCGCTAACTAATATTTAATCACTGAAATTTACCATTCGCGTACCTCAGATAATTTCACGGCAATTCCGGTTTTATTGACCACAATGGCATCCGCACGACCATTCCCAGTAATATCGGCAAAAGCAGTACTGACATCACCATAATAAATTCCTTGGGTCCAAGTTTCATTCGGTGCAAATGCTGAACCGGTAGACCGTCTTATGGTTACGCCATCTCGATTAACCACAATAGCATCGGCTTTGCCATCTCCCGTTACATCCGCAAAAAAAGCACCAATTTCACCAACATAGACATTATCAGTCCAAGTTTCCTTCATACCAAAACGATCGCCTCGCGATCGCTGCACGCTAATGCCCGTATTATCGACGACAATAGCATCGGCTTTGCCATCTCCGGTTACATCTGCAAAATACATTTCGCGATCGCCAGCATATTCCCCCTCAACCCAAGTTTCATTGGCTAAAAATTTAGTTCCTGTCGATCGCCCCACACCAATGCCATTATCATTGACGACAATAGCATCGGCTTTACCATCTCCCGTTACATCCACAAAAAATGTCCCTTTTGTGCCGTAATAAGGACGATCGACCCAAGTTTGAGGGGGAGCAAAATCCGATAATGTTGCTAGACTGACTCCAATGCCACTATTATTGACAACAATGGCATCGGTGCGACCATCTCCCGTTACATCCGCAAAGAAATTTCCTCGTTCCCCTACATAAGCATGACCAAGCCAAGGTTCAACCTCGGCAAAACTATACCCAGTAGAACGTCTGATCGTAATGCCGCTATCGTTAACGGCGATCGCATCAGCACGGCCATCTCCCGTTACATCCGCAAAAAAGATACCGCGATCGCCGTAATAAGGATTATCCAGCCAGGACTGTGTATTGCCAAATTGAGCGAGTTTTACCCCCAACAGGCTCAAAACGGCAACCCCGATAACAACAGCAGCAGCAATTTTATAATTGATTTTCATTGGTCAAAGCCGTGCTACGAAAAACTATAGTACGAATGAATACGAGGATGTAATTTTTCTGCAACGGGTTTGCCCTCGTGCAGATGTTGTTTGACAATGTGAGGTACATCTTCCGGGGAAAGGCGACAATACCATGTTTCATCGGGAATAATGCGGACATTAGGAGCCATATTACATTGTCCCAAACAATCCGAAGCAACAATTTCAACATCATCAGGAAGATCGGCAACTTGAAAGGCTTCTAACAATGCTTTTGCACCTTGAGCCAGACAGGTACAATTTTGACAAACGAGAACAGTGCGTTGCTGTTGTGAGGAGTTCATTTTGCTTAATTTAACAGTTTCCTTGTTCTTGTTCGCACGCTCCAATACTAACCCAACTGCTTGACCCATCTGCCCAATGCTCTTTTTTCCAAATGGGGGCATTATGTTTTAAAGTATCGATCGCATGACGACAGGCTGCAAAGGCTTCGGCACGATGAGGACAACCCACAGCAACTAAAACACTTATTTCGCCTACTTTTAAGCGTCCGATGCGATGATGGATAACAATGCGATTGGTATCCGGCCAAGTTTGGCGAATATCCGTGGCAATTTGTTGGAAAATTGCGATCGCCATTGGCTCATAAGCCTGATATTCTAGGAGCGTAACCGGTTGTCCGTCGGTGCGATCGCGTACTGTACCGCTCATGACGACAATGGCACCATTAGCCGCACTATCAGCCAAATGATAAACATTTTCGAGGGAGAGAGGGGCAAAAGTTATTTTTAAGCTATCTTCTGCGCGATCGCCCGCGATCGTCTGACTCGGGATAGACTGGGAATCGAAGACAAGACTCATAGCAGATGATCGTTGAGGTAGGATAGATAACTCGTGCCTTTTTACGTTCTTTTATTCTAACAACGATCGAGAAATTAGATTCAATTTCAATGAATGGAGCAATGCAGCGCTATAAAACACTCAAAAAATTGGGAGAATGTCCCGATCGCAACACAATTACCTTTCTGGCATTGGATACGATTACCCAGAAAACAGTTGTTGTGAAAAAAATTAATTTATCAACAACAGAAGCAAACAATATTCTCATTAAACAATATCAAGACAGAGTTAAAAGTTTACAAGAGCTAAAACATCCAGGAATCCCTCATTATCTTCATACTTACAAAGATGCAGATTCATTTTATGTTGTTCGAGAATACCTCGAACTCGATTCTCTTGCTAAAATTGACATAATTTCTTCCGATAACCTCAAAAAAATTATTCTTTCTCTCTTTGATATTTTAATTTATTTACAAAAGAAAGTTCCTCATATTTTGCATCAAAACCTGAAACCGGAAAATATTTTTATCGATTCTCATTTCACGGTTTATCTCGTAGATTTTAAAATTGCCGATCGCCTCTCTCAAAACATGGATGGCAATATGGATGGGAATATTGGTTTTCTATCTCCGGAACAAAGAAGAGGTCAAAAAAATAGTAAATCAACAGATTTGTACAGTATTGGTGCTACAATTATTTGTATTTTAACAAATACAAAATCTCAAAATATTACGCGACTTATTAATCAAGAGAATCGCTTTGTTTTTCGAGATAGATTGATTCATCTAAACTCAGATTTTTTGGATTGGCTCGAGAGAATGGTTAAGCTCAATCCCCAAGAGCGCCATCTCTCAGCTATTAAAGCTAAAGCAATTTTCAAACAAATCTCCATTGAAAAAATACAAGAAGTTGTTTTGAAGCATCCAGGCTTAATTTTTAAGTCTACAAAAATCAAAGAAAAACTAACTAAAACTCTCAGAGTTAAACGTTCACTTCCGACTTCAGTACAGGAAGGAATTTGGGAAGTCGCAACCCATCCAGGAGATTTTGCAGCAACTCCTCTCGCTCAGCCTTGG
>NZ_JAYGHV010000306.1:0-13744 GCF_034932145.1 Spirulina sp. 06S082
TGATGGGTGGGAATCCTCTCAGAAAAAAGCTACAACAGAGATATATTAAATTGTTGGTTATTAGGAACGGGGTGTCACTAATAACCAACCAATTAAAGAATAACAAGAACAAATTAGCAAAAATGGAATCTCTATCCTACACTTACTCTACGGTTGCCTTTGAACGCGAAACTAACTCAGCAAACCCAGAAGGATATGATCTTTTTCTGCCGTTATTGCGACTGCAAGGGAAAAATCTTTTTAAGGTTTGTTTGGCGATCGCACTGCTTTCGAGTTTATGGGGAGAGCCAGCATTTGCTTTATTAAAGAAAGGCGATCGCAATTCAGATGTCAAGGATTTGCAACAAAAATTACAACGCCAGGGTTACTTTCGCGGACCGGTCACGGGATATTATGGCAGTATTACGCAAGAAGCGGTCATGCGCTTTCAACAAGCCAAAGGATTGAGTGCGGATGGTGTTGTGGGAGTGCAAACCCAAAGCAAATTACAGGGTAATTCTAGAGATTCTTTCTCTACTTTCACCTCAACAACTTCAGTGGGAAGAGGCGCGATTAAGCGTGGAGAACAAAGCGATCGCGTTAAGAAACTACAATTAACTTTACGAGAACAAGGCTATTTTGTCGGTCCTGCGACGGGATATTATGGCAGCGTTACCGAAACTAATGTGAGACGTTTTCAGCGCGATCGCGGCTTAAAAGCAGATGGGATAGCTGGGACAAAAACACAACAGGCTTTAAGGGGTTCAGCTAATATTACAACCGCAAATTCTCGCAATGAGAGCAACAATGGCGATCGCTTAAAACCTTTTATTTCTGAGAGTGAGACCTATCAGTTTTCTGAACCTTTCACTGAACCTTCCTCTGAACCTTCCTCTGAACCTTCCTCTGAACCTTCCTCTGAATCTTCCTCTGAGGCTTCTTTCCAATCTTTTGTTGAATCTTCTTCTGAGACTTTTAGCGAGTCTTTTACCGAACCCATTTCGGAATCTCTGACGCAGCAACCCAAAGCGCAGAAAATGAGCCTACACAAAACAATCTATGGCAATATTGCGCCTAAGTCTATTGTTCATTCGGGACAAGGTTTATTTTTTGCCCAAAATATGATGTACGCCCATACCATTACAGTGTACGATCGCGGCTACAATTTAGTGGCAACCATTCCTGACGCGATCGAACTGGATAAATACGGCTATTCCCAATATCAGGGCATCTATCGAGGTTCCCCCGTCGAAGCAAGTTTTTCCAATAATGGTCGTTATGCTTGGGTTTCCAACTATCAGATGTACGGAAAAGAATTCAAAAATCCAGGAAATGATAAATGCAATCCGCAGCAGCAAAAAGATAATAGTTTTTTATATCGCATTGATACCGATCGCTTCACCATCGATCGCGCCATTGAAGTCGGGTCTGTTCCTAAATATGTTGCCACAACACCGGACGATCGCTTTGTTTTAGTTAGTAATTGGTGCAGTTACGATCTAAGTGTTGTAGACAGTCAGCAAAGTCGGGAAATACAAAGAATTAAACTCGGCGCTTATCCTCGAGGAATTGTCGTCGATCGCGCTGGAGAATGGGCTTATGTTGCAGTGATGGGATCTTTTGATATTGCCAAAGTTAACCTACAAGATTTTTCCGTCGGTTGGTTAAAAAATGTCGGTAATTCACCGCGCAATCTCAATATCGATCCCAATGGTGAATATTTATATGCGAGTTTAAATGGCGAACAAAAAGTGGCAAAAATTGATTTACAAACAGGAGAAGTTATTGCCAAAGTTTCTACAGGAAAAGCCCCTCGCAGTACGGTTTTATCCGATGACGGCCAGTTTTTATATGTTGTAAACTACCACTCCGACACCCTCAGCAAAATTCGCACCCAAGATTTTCAAGTGGTCGAAACTGTAAAAACCCACGCTAAACCCATTGGCATTACCTACGATCCCCAAAGCGATCGTATTTGGGTTTCCTGTTATTCCGGTAGCATCATGATTTTCTCAGTATGATCTGTTTTTTGTTAAGTTTTGTGTATTTATATATACAAACCCATCGGAAATATAGTAAACATTAAGACATAATAAAAATTTGAGAATATATAAAAGTTATGCAGGAGAACCCAGTAAAAATCCTTTTGGTTGAGGATAATCCTGCAGAGGCTAGACTGCTACAAGAGTTATTCAGGGATGTTGAAGCAAGTCAGTTTAGCTTTTGTTGTGCCAAGCGCTTGCAGGAAGCTCTCTCTTATGTTGAAGCCGAGAGATTTGATGTCATTTTTTTAGATTTGACCCTTCCCGATAGTCAGGGCTTGGAATCCCTTAACCCTTTGCTGAAAAAAGTGCCTTATTTGCCGATCGTCGTTTTAAGTAATACCGACGATGATGAATTGGCCGTAGAAGCCGTGCGCCAAGGCGCTCAAGATTATTTAGTCAAGCGCTATATCAATCGTGAAGTATTGGTGCGCTCTTTGCGTTATGCGATCGAACGGAAACAAACCTCGGAAGCACTGCAACAAGCAAAAGAAGAGTTAGAAATGCGCGTTTTAGAGCGCACGGCAGAACTGGCCCTGGCCAATACTGCCCTTAAACAGGAAATTTGCGATCGCCAGCAAATCGAACAAGCATTATTACAAGAAAAAGAACTCGCACAAATCACCTTGCACTCTATTGGCGATGCAGTTATTACCACAGACGCAGAGGGCAGAATTCAATCCTTAAACCCCGTTGCTCAAACTCTGACGGGATGGAGTGAAGAAGAAGCAAGAGACCGTCCCTTGCAGAAAGTATTGTGGTTATTCGACACCGCAACAGGCTCTCCCATCGAAGATCCCATTACCAGGGTTTTAAACCGAGGCAATACCCTCGAACCCTCCAACCGAATGCTTTTGAGAGCAAGCGACTCTCAAGAATTTATTATTGAATATTCTGCGGCTCCGATTCGTTTAGAATGCGATCGCATCGTGGGAGCCGTATTAGTTTGTCGCGATGTCACCTACTCTCACAATCTCGCCAGCCAGCTATCCTGGCAAGCCAGCCATGATGCCTTAACTGGACTAGCCAACCGTCGGGAATTTGAGAGCAACTTACAACAAATCCTCCTAGAAGCCAAGCTGGGAAAACAGGAACACGTTCTTTGCTATCTTGACTTAGATCGCTTCAAAATCGTCAACGATACCCAAGGTCATGCAGCCGGAGACCAGCTTTTGCGCCAAATTGCCGATCTCTTGCAGGCTCAACTTCGCTCTACTGACATTCTGGCGCGTTTGGGGGGCGATGAATTTGCCATTTTGTTCCCCTATTGCTCCCTGGTTAAAGGACAGCAACTGGCCGCACGATTGATCGAAACGATTAAAGCCTTTCGTTTTAACTGGCGAGGGAAAACCTTTAGCGTGGGTGCCAGCGTTGGCTTAGTCGCGATCGATCGCAAAGTCGAAAGTGGCGCAAAACTCCTCAGTTGGGCTGATGCAGCCATGTATGCAGCCAAAGATCGCGGCGGCAATCGGACTTATATTTATCAAAATGGCGATCTCGACCTCGAGCAGCGTCAAGGGGATATGCAGTGGGTTTCGCGGATCATTAAGGCACTTGAAGACGATCTTTTTTGCCTCTACGCGCAACCCATCGCCGACTCGAGAAGAGAGAATAGATTTCATTACGAACTGTTACTGCGAATGAAAGACGATCGCGGCCGGGCGATCGCCCCAGGTACCTTTATCGCTGCGGCAGAACGTTACAATCTGATGCCGGAAATCGATCGCTGGGTAGTGCGAAAATTATTTTCTACTCTATCTGCTCATTTTCCTAGGAATCCTTCGGATCGAGGGGCTTTATCAACATGGTATGCCGTTAATTTATCGGCTTTGAGTCTGAACGATGAAGGGTTTTTTGAATTTTTACAACAGCAATTTGCTCAACATCAAATTCCACCAGAAGCGATCTGTTTTGAAATTACGGAAACGGCGGCGATCGCCAATTTAAGCAAAGCGGCTAAGTTTATTCGCAAGCTGAAGCAATTGGGGTGTTCTTTTGCCCTAGATGATTTTGGTAGCGGGATGTCTTCTTTTACCTATCTGAAAAATTTGCCTGTTGACTATCTCAAAATTGACGGTTATTTTGTCAAGAATTTGGACAGCGATCCGATTAATGTTGCCATGATTGAAGCGATTAATCGCATCGGTCATCTTATGGGTTTAAAAACCATTGCTGAATTTGTGGAAAATGATGCTATCCGAGACAAGATTACCGCGATCGGCGTGGATTATGTTCAAGGATACGGCATTGCCAAACCCCACCCATTTGAGTTGACTTTAATCCCTACAATGTCAAGTTTTAATGTGGCATAATTTAACCATAATGAAATGACCTATGATCGAACACATCGTCCTGTTTAAATGGCAAGAAAGTGCCTCTCCTGAAGCGATCGCCACGGCGATCGCGGCCTTGCAAAATCTGAAAGGGAAAATTCCGGCGATCGTCGATCTCTCCTGTGGCGAAAACTTCAGCGATCGCGCCAGAGGTTATACTCATGGCTTAACCGTCAGATTTCGCGATCGCGCTGGTTTAGAAGCCTATCAACCCCATCCTCTACACCATGACATCGTACAAAATTTGATTAAACCCATTGTTGCAGAAGTCTTAGCAGTAGATTACGAATTTTGATCGGTGATGGGTAACAAATAATTTGTTACCCACAAAAATTACAATTGATAAGGATCTTCATCGCTTAAAAAAGCAAGAAGTGTCATAGTTTCTGGCTGTTCTTGCAACCATTCTCGAATGCGTTTTGCTTCTTCATAAGAGTCCTTACCAAACTTACTAACATACATTTTATTTAACATTTCTCTGATTTCTTCATCGCGAATTTTCTTTTGCCACGACTTGGTAAACATATAATGAACTTCATCATGCAAATTGCGCTCTTTTAAAGCATCCCACTCATTTTTATCGAACCAGACTCCATTACAGCTACTGCAATGATCTAAAAAGAAATCAACACCATGACCCACTTTATATTTAATTAAAATGCGATCGCATTGCGGACATAACTTTGCTTTAGTATTATCTTTAATATCAAAAGAAACTTCCGGTTCTTTTTCTGGTAATGTTTCTTTCTGTTGATCGAGCCACTTCTGATACTCTTCTGAAGAAATCCAGTTTCCTTCACATTGAGAGCAGGTTTTAGCATTGAGATGCTCTTCTAAATTAACGGATTTTAACTGTTTTGATCTGCAAACAGGGCATTTCATGAGTGTTTTCCTCAAAATCGCTACTTCTCAGTATAAAAGAATCCCTAGGGAAGTTTAATCGATAGTCTGGTCAACACCGAGATCGTTTCTGAGGAGTTGGTTAAATTGGGCGATCGCATTTTCTCCCAACACCGCGACCAGTTCTTGTAAATTTTTCTGAAGCAGACCGGATCGGGAATTGGTAGCCGTTTTTTGTCAGTAAACTTTGCTAGGCTGAAGAACTGACAAATTGAAAAGGAGGGTTGAACCTTGGCTGTTACAATTGAATCACTTCTGACCCCAGAAATCGAAAAACCTGCTCGTTATCTTGGTAACGAACTGGGATCGGTTCATAAGCCTTGGGATAGCGCGATCGTGCGCTGGACCTTAACCTATCCAGAAGTCTACGAGGTCGGCGCGTCGAATTTAGGGCATATTATCCTCTACAATATTTTGAATGCCACCCCCGACCAACTTTGCGATCGCGCTTATCTTCCTGCTCCAGATTTAGCAAAGAAACTCCGCGACACAAAAACCGCCCTATTCGCCCTAGAATCTCGCCGTCCCCTCGCCGATTTTGATATTTTGGGGTTTAGCCTCAGCTACGAACTTGGGGCGACGAATATCCTCGAAATGCTCGATCTGGCTGGGATTCCTTTAACCTGGAAAGAGAGAGATAATCGCAATTTTCCCTTAATTTTTGCGGGAGGACAAACTGCAACCTCTAACCCCGAACCCTACGCCGATTTCTTTGATTTTATGGCTTTGGGAGATGGAGAGGAAGTCTTACCGGAAATTGGTGCGGCGATCGCCCAAAGCAAACAAGCTGGACTTTCTCACCAGGAATTACTCCTCGAACTAACAAAAGTGCCTGGGGTTTACGTGCCTCGCTTTTACGATATGGCAGAAGATGGCTCCGTGCATCCCAACCGTCCCGATGTCCCCTCCCGCATTTTGCGCCGCGTTGCCACCCCGATCCCAGAACAGTCCATCGGCCTCGTCCCCTATACTGAAACCGTCCACGATCGCCTCACTGTGGAAATTCGTCGCGGCTGTACTCGCGGCTGTCGCTTCTGTCAACCGGGAATGTTAACCCGTCCCGCCCGAGATGTGGAACCGGAAAAGGTGGTCAATGCGATCGAAAAGGGAATGCGAGAAACGGGTTATAATGAGTTCTCTTTACTTTCTCTCTCTTGTTCCGATTATCTTTCCCTTCCTGCTGTGGGCATGGAAATCAAAAACCGTCTCAAGGATGAGAATATTTCCCTGTCTCTCCCCAGTCAGCGTGTCGATCGCTTTGATGAAAATATTGCCAATATTCTCGGGGGTACGCGCCCTATTAGCATCACTTTTGCCCCAGAAGCGGGGACGCAACGAATGCGAGATATTATTAACAAAGGTTTAACTAACGAAGAACTTTTGCGAGGCATAAAAACCGCCGTCGAACAGGGTTGGGATAAAGTTAAGCTCTACTTTATGATTGGTTTACCAGGGGAAACCGATGTGGATGTGTTGGGTATTGCAGAAACCTTGCGTTGGTTGCGACGAGAATGTTATATCAAAGGACGCAAGAGCCTCAAATTTAACGTCACCATCTCCAATTTTACCCCCAAACCTCACACGCCGTTTCAGTGGCATTCTGTCTCCACTGCTGAATTTATCCGCAAGAAAGAAATCTTGTGGACAGAGTTAAAGGCTATCAAGGGCATTAAAGCCAATTTTACCGATATTCGCATCTCTGCAATGGAGGATTTTGTGGGCAGAGGCGATCGCAGACTTGCGGCGGTGGTGCGTCGTGCTTGGGAATTGGGTGCGGGGATGGATGCGTGGATGGAGAGTTTAAATCGCGCTTACGCAGCATGGGAACAGGCGATCGCTGACTCGGATCTGACTTGGAAATACCGCCAGATCGAAGAGGGAGAATGGAATGTCATGGATGCTCAAAATGCGCGTCTGGACAGCAAACGCAAACGTCCCCAATATTCCTGGGACGATCGCTTAAATTCTCGCCTTCCTTGGGATCATATTGATACAGGAATTGATAAGAATTGGTTGAAGGCAGATTTGCAACGGGCATTAGAGGAAACAACAGTGCCAGACTGTGCTTATGAAGGTTGTTCTTCCTGCGGTATTTGTGGGGATGATTTCGGTCATAATGTCGTTTTTGAACCGCCAGCTATTCCCGAATTTAAAGGACATTTTAAGCCCAATTCCGAGCGGGTGCAACGTTTCCGAGTGCATTTTGGAAAAGTGGGAGAATTGCGTTTATTGAGTCATTTGGATTTAGTGCGCCTTTTCGATCGCATCTTGCGTCGCGCTGCACTACCTATTTCCTTTACCGGAGGTTTTCATCCAGGTCCGAGGATTTCCATTGCCAGTGCGTTATCTTTGGGGATGACCAGTAGCGGAGAAATTGTTGATTTTGAGTTAACAAAGGCGATCGATCTTGAAGAATTCCGCACTAAATTAATGGAAAAATTTCCCAAGGAATTGCCGATTTATGCCGTAGAAGAAATCGATCTTAAAGCTCTTTCCGCCAATCGTGCCTTAGAAAAAGCCGAATATCTTCTTGATGTGTCCGCAGATGCTTCTAGAGAAGATTGGCAAAACTGGATCGCGGCGATCGCGCAAAGTAAAGAAATTTTGTTCCAAAAGACAACAAAATCAGGAAAAATTCGCGAGGTCAATTTGCGCGATCGCCTTTTTTCTCTGACCTTGGAAAATTCCTCTGAAGCGATGCAAATTCGCTACATCGGGAGTTATCTCAACGATGGTACAATTTTACGACCAGAACAGGTTATTTATATGTTAGAGCAAGTATCTGGAAAAGAAATTGAGCTACTGCACGCCCACCGCGATCGCCTGCTGCTTGCGGCTTAAAATCATTTCCCAGCGAAATATGTCAAAAAAATGGCCAAATTTCGCTACATTAGGGTATTAGATTTGAGTGCAGGAGTAGAGCTTTGAAAAAGGCGAACTGGCCCAATAAATCAAAAAAAATGGCTGGAAATTTGACATCTGATATTCCCGTAGCCCAGCGAGACAGACCTCAAGAGTCTGAGTCTTCTCGCGGGTTGCTGTGGCTGCTGGTGGTAGGAATAACGGGATTTGGTGCGATCGCTATAATCATTGCCTTTTTCTTCCTGAATCGAGCCACTCAACCCATTGCGACTGCTGGGGGATCGGGTTCATCTTCGGCAGTAGCGGCACCGCAAGGTGTAGAAGGAGAGAGTAACATTGCTTCAGAAGATAATGTTTTGGGTCATCTCCCCTATCAAGAAGCACCCATCGATGAATTAGTCGCAATTACCGCCGATCGCCGCATTCTCTTGCGTCAAAGTGCCGCACAAAAATTTATCATGATGGCAGAGGCAGCCAGAGCAGATGGCGTGATTCTTGCCTCCCTTTCAGGTTATCGTACCGTTGCCGAGCAGGATAGTCTCTTTTTTGAGGTGAAAGCACAGCGCCAACAAAATGCCGCCAAACGCGCCGAGGTGAGCGCTCCTCCGGGTTATAGCGAACATCATACCGGTTACGCGATCGACATTGGCGACGGAAGAACCCCCGCAACTCATTTAAGCGTTAATTTTGAAAATACGGCGGCGTTTCGCTGGTTGCAAGAAAATGCGGCGCGCTATAGTTTTGAGTTATCTTTTCCTCGCGATAATGCCCAGGGAATCAGTTACGAGCCTTGGCATTGGCGTTTTGTCGGGGATATTGACAGCCTAGAAACCTTCTACAGAGCGCAAAATACTCAAAAATAGCTTATTTGCCTATTTCCTCTTGCCTAAAAAAAATGTCTGATTACAAAATTAAAAGTCGAGAATGGTGGGTCGAGCGCTGGTTAGAATTGTTAGATTCCTATCGCTTTAAAAAGCGGCTGGAAAGGGCGAGAAAATATGCCAATGAGGGAAACGTCCTCAACATTGAATTTAGTGGCGCTCGCGTGCTGGCAAGGGTAAAAGGAAGCGAACCCGAGCCTTATCAGGTGTCCCTATCTTTAAGTCCATTCAGTAATGAAGATTGGGGCTATCTTGTGGGGACACTTTCCGAGAAAGCGATTTATTCGGCACAATTGTTGGCTGGGGAAATGCCGGACAATATTGAAGAAGTTTTTATCGCAAATGGATTGAATTTATTTCCCTTTGCTTTAGCGGATATTCATTCGCGCTGTAGTTGTCCCGATAAAGCTAATCCTTGCAAGCATATTGGAGCCGTTTACTACGATTTAGCCGATCGCTTTAGCGAAGACCCTTTTGTTTTATTTCAGTTGCGGGGACGCACAAAAGAGCAAATTTTGGAAGCCTTGCGTCAGTTGCGCGGAAAGGGGGTTAAAAATCGCCGCGATACTCCATCGGTGTCAAAAAGGCGATCGGAGGACGGTAAAAAAACAGCCTCCAAAGAACAGACGGTAAAAACCCCTTTAACTTTGGCTGGATTTTGGGACTATGATGAGCCTCTAGAATCTTCTTTGGTGGCGATCGCGCCCTCTCCAGAGAGTAAAAGCATTTTGGAATTATTGGGCAATTTACCGCTACCAGCGACGGAGGCCGCAATGGTACAACAATATCTAGAGATTGCCTACCGGGAAGTCGCACAACAGGCGATCGCCACCGCGTTAAATCGCGAAGGATAAAAAAAATCCCCAGAGTTGAACGACTCTAGGGACTTCAGGGTGCATCTACCACTTCTCTTTACTGCGTCTTAAATGCTCCTCCGGAAAATATCAAAAAAGTTTTATTCCATAATAAGGTCAATATATTTAGTGTCCTGCTTAACCAAATTGGCGCAGTTGTTGCATTTATGGTGAGACTAAGAAGTTAATTGATAGACTTATCAATCCATGACTTTAGTTCGCTCCGATCGCCCCAACTTAATAGCACTCCCAAATTCTCGTCCCATGAATGCCATTTCTCCTTCCAATGTCTCTCCTTGGTTAGCTGGTCTTGTTTATCCTCTCGGGCGTTATTGTCTTCTACCATTTTACTTTAATCAGATTGAAGTAAATGGCCAAGAAAATATCCCCCTTGATGGCCCTGTTATTTTAGCCCCCACTCATCGATCGCGTTGGGATGCACTGATTCTAGCTTATGCTGCTGGCAGATTGGTAACAGGGAGAGATGTCCGCTTTATGGTGTCGAGTAATGAAATGAATCGTAAGGTACAAGGATGGTTTATTCGTCATTTGGGGGGCTTTGCGGTGAATCCTAAGCATCCGAATTCGGCGAGTTTATCTCATAGTATCGAGCTTTTATGCCAAGGTGAAATGCTGGCAATTTTTCCAGAGGGAGATATTTATCACCAGCGTTGTATTGAATCTTTAAAACGAGGTTTAGCGGCGATCGCCTTACAAGCTCAAGCCAAACTCGCGGAAGAAACTGTTAAAATTGTTCCCATTAGCATTCATTATTCCCAACTTTATCCGGGTTGGGGATGCGATGTTAAAGTGGATATTGGTAATGCGATCGAGGTTTCTCGCTATGGGACTGGGAAATCTAGCAAAAAGGTTTCTCAAAAACTAACTGCCGATTTAGAAGATGCGTTGAAGGGTTTACACGAACTTGAAGAGATTCAAGATTATGTTCTTTGTTAGATATTGTCCTGTTGGCTACACTACAATCGACCATTCAGAGATAATCCAATATCAACCCATTTCCGAGACTTGCTATTGGGAAATGCAGTTATCGAGGAGAATGGTTTGGGTTGCTTGAATCAGTTGTTCAAACTGAAAATTATCGACCAAGTGGGTTAAAGAATGGGCGATTTCGGGATGGCGATCGCGAATCTGTTCGATAAGTTTTATCACGCGATCGCTATCTGCTTCAACACAAGATTGATTCACAGATACAATCCAATCAATAGGTACGGCTTTCAGTTGCATACTCAAATCTTTAATATCTGTAGGCTTATCGACGGGTAACAGAGAGGATGTATCGGGTTCATCGTAAATGTAACGAACTCCTAAATATTTTGCCATCCTATCAAAAAGAACGGCTTCTTGAAAAGGTTTACTCACAAAATCATTGCATCCTGCTTCAAATACGGCTGCTCTTTCGTCATCAAGCACGCTAGCCGTTAAAGCAATAATAATAACAGGTTGGGCTTCTTTTCTCTTTTCTTCAAGATTACGAATGTAACGAGTTGCTTCATAACCGTCCATTTTTGGCATTTGAATGTCCATCCAGATCAGTTGAGGTTGCCAACTTTCCCAAAGGGCGATCGCCTCTTTCCCATCATTAGCTTCTCGAACTTCAAAACCAACAGAAACAAGCAGTTCATTTAATAATAAGCGATTTTCGAGTCGATCGTCTACGATCGCGATACGATAATTGGGCAGATCGGGTTGTAGTGCGATCGCTCGTCGTGTCTCGATTTCAGTTTCAACTCCTTCTGATTCTACCCGTTCTGCGTCAATCGAAAAGGCAAAGATTGTTCCTTTCCCAACAATACTACTCGCAGTAATTTCTCCTCCCATCAAACCTACAAATCTTTGAGAGATTGGCAATCCCAAACCCGTTCCTTTACCCGAATTTCTACCAGTTTCTGTTTGCACGAAGGCTTCAAACAGGCGATCGATTTCTTCCGGTGCAATTCCCTCTCCAGTATCTTCTATTTCAAAGTTAATTTTGTTGATATCATCATTTTCTAGTTCTGATATTTTTGATGAAACCCGCAACACGACACGACCTATTTTTGTGAATTTAATGGCATTTCCCAATAAGTTTATCAAAACTTGACGCAATTTTCCTTCATCCGTTTTGATGTACTGAGGGAGATGGGAACTGCGTTCAAAAATTAGCTGAATGTTCTGATTTTCTGCTTTCAATCGCAGCATATTTTCAACTGTATCGAGCAAACGATATAAATCAAAACCATTTTCATTTAAGATCATTCTCCCTGCTTCAATTTTTGACATATCTAAAACATCATTAATGAGAGAGAGTAAATGTTCACCACTCCGAAGCACAATATCTAAGTTTTTTTGATGATGGCGATCGAGAGCTGGATCGCGATTCATTAATTGTGTAAATCCTAAAATTGCATTGAGAGGAGTTCGCAATTCATGACTCATACTGGCTAAAAATTGAGATTTTGCTCGGTTAGCAACTTCTGCTTTTTCTCGCTCTTTTTCAATTGTTTCTATTTGAGTCTGAATTTGCGAAGACATGATTAAAAAAGTTTCAGTTAATATGCCAACTTCATCATCTCCTTGAGGTAAACTATTTGCTTTTACAAAATTTCCTGCTGCAATTTCTTGCATCCCTTTGGCGAGTTCTTGTAAACGAGAGACTAACTCTTGAGCGCTGCGAATTTGTAAGAACATAAAAATAACAAGTGTTACTAATGCACCGCCAAAAATAATCAAGGTTTGATACAAGGAATTACGACGTTGTTGGCGTAATTTTTCCGCAGTTGAATTTAATAAAATATCGATCAGTTCGTGAGTTTTAATAAGCTCAGGAGCAATCAGATCGTACTGTAATGTACTTTCAGCCATGACCAATTCTAATTCTAGAGTATTTGCGGTGAGTTGAGAGACAAGTTCCCGATAGCGATCGAGTTCTATTTGTAATATATTTTTACGATTTAATGAAATATTTTCAATCTGGATTTCATCTCTTAACTTTGATGTTCTTTCAATTAATCCATCAGCAATTCTCATGTCTAAAGAATTGCTAAAGTCTTTTTCATCAAGCTGCATTTGCATAAATTTAACGATCAACTTTTCCTGATTGGCTAGTTCTAAATTATATTTAACTTTTTCTTTCACTTCTTGTATTGCTAAGAGAATTCCTTCTTTTTCCATTAAACCCATATTTTTTTGGATTTTCAAAATATGATTAACAGAATTGTGGTATTTGTCTAAGATTTTTGTTATATTATTAAGTATCTCAAGAATTTCTTTCTCATCTTGACAATCTTTTTTTAATTCTTTGGATAAAATTAAAATTGAATCGATCCGTTTCTCAAAGCTCTGAAAAAACTTCAAGTTTCGCGAATTAATCATCTGAGATTCATCTAATCTCGCTAAGGTCATTTCTAACTTGATATGAGCCAGTTTATCTTTGAGTTCTAGATATTGCGATTGTTGTTTTAAAATAAAATCGGTTTTTGAGCGATCGCGAAAATCCAAAAAAGCCAAGGCTACGATCAAAAACAAAGCAACACCTGCAACCAAAGAAAATTGATGCAAAATAGTATGTTTTTGTTTTTTCATTCGCGATCGCATTCAATAACAGGATTAGTTTGATGTTATTTTCGACAAGTATCTTGCTGTCTTCCGATCGACCGATCGAACAGCAAGATATTGTTTTGTAGAAATCCTCGATTTAAAGATCCGCAGGAGATTTACTAGAAATTTTCGGCCAAGTTGCGGTTACTTTCTCCAAGTTTCCTTTGGTATCTTGAAAGAACTTAGTTTTAACTTCTTCATTGAGGAAAACATAGAGTTTATTTTCATACAGCGACCACACATTCGGATCGCCATCAAACTTTTTCCCCAAAACAACACCAAAGGTACAATAACCA
>NZ_JAYGHV010000307.1:0-13130 GCF_034932145.1 Spirulina sp. 06S082
TCAGCCAAGGGTTTACCGTCGCGATCGGGATAAAGAAGTTCGTCTTCAATGGTGAGGGGAGAAAGTTGTTGTACCATTGCTTTAAAGAAAGAAGGAATCAATACGTTTGACTCCATTATACAGAATGGAAGAGTTTTCAACAGCGAATACGAATACGACTTGAATGGAAACCGCACCTACGAAATCCGCAAAAACATCACCCAACCCGACGGGACAAAAGCCGATGATGTAGCAGGACGTTTAGTTGAGACAGTTTACGGGGATGAAGTGAGTTTAGAAACCTTCCTCGCAGACATGGAATTTCTCGGAGGAGTCCAAACCGCATCAACATTAGATGCAGTAAATTGGACAGAAGTTCTTTATCCCGTCATCACTCCTTTACGAGTGCTGAATGCCGACTTACCCCGAACAAAAACAGAATATAGTGAAGACGGACGAGTACAGGCAGAAATCGATGAGGAAGGAAACAAAACCGAATATAAATACGATGCCTTGGGACGCTTAGAACAAGTTATTTATCCCGATACCACCGATAACAATATCGATGACCGCAGTAGTGTTTCCTACCAATACGACAAAGCAGGACGACGCACCCATGAAATTGATGCCAAAGGGAACGTTACCGAATACAAATACGATAAATTGGGACGGGTAACGAAAGTAATATTTGCAGATGAAACCTTCACCGAAACGAAATACGATAAAGTAGGTCGTCGAGCTCAGTACAGGACAAAACTTGCAAAAAGGCATGGGGAGAGGGTTTGATAGAAATTACGACAAAATCAACAAACCCTCATGGAACAGATTAACCAATTGCGAGAAAATTCGATTATTATATCTCGATAATTGGTATAATAAGCATCTCTTTAGTTTTCTTGCTCATTTGCCCATTATGAAAAGTCTCTGGAATCAAGCTGAAGCTGATCGCTACCCTACCGACCTCGAACAGCGCGTTTATACCTCTCAACTCTTAGGGCGCGATCCCTCCCTTGTCCTCCACGGCGGCGGCAATACTTCAGTGAAAATCCGAGAAAAGAATATTGTGGGCGAAGAAGAAGAGATTCTTTATGTGAAAGGAAGTGGCTGGGATTTAGCGACAATCGAAAAAGAGGGCTTTTCTCCGGTTCGCATGGCGCATCTCCTCAAATTGGCGCAACTGGAGGCTTTGAGCGACCCTGAGATGGTAAATGAGCTAAAAACGCAAATGACCCGTTCTAGCGCTCCTTCTCCCTCTGTGGAGACGATTCTCCACGCGACTTTACCCTATAAATATGTCGATCACACCCATGCCAATGCAGTCGTAACGGTTACGAATACTCCCAGTGGGTTAGCGCGAATTCGGGAAATTTATGGCGATCGCGTCGTGATTATTCCCTATGTTATGCCAGGATTCGATCTCGCTCGTCTCTGTGCGGAAAAATTTGCCGCCGAAGCAGGAGAAAATACTGTCGGCATGGTATTAATGAATCATGGTATCTTCTCCTTTGGGGCAACGGCACGAGAATCTTACGAGTTGATGATTGAATTAGTGAGTTTAGCAGAAGATTATATTGAAAAACAAGGCGCAAAAGTAGCCCCAAATTCCGTCAAAATTGCAGAGAAATCTTTGGCAGTTCCTTTAGCTGAATTGCGTTATCAATTATCTAAAAGTGCAGGATTTCCGGCGATCGTGACGATGCACCGCAATGAAAAAACCCTCGCTTTTGTTCAACGAGAAGATATTGCGGAAATCTCCCAACAAGGTCCCGCAACTCCCGATCATGTGATTCGCACCAAACGCCTTCCCCTTCTCGGACGGGATCTAGAGGCTTATATTAAAGATTATCAAGCATATTTTCGCACCCATGCAACGGAAACAACAACTATGCTCGATCCCGTGCCTCGGGTGATTTTAGATACCGAATTGGGGATGTGTGCGATGGGCAAAAATGCCAAAAGCGCCGCGATCGTTGCTGATATTTATCACCATACCATTGATATTATTCAATCTTCGACGGCATTAGAGCGCTATCAAGCCTTACCTGCAAAGGATATTTTTGCTGTAGAATATTGGGACCTAGAACAGGCAAAATTACGCAAAGGCGGTACACCTCCCCAGTTTACGGGAGAAATTGCCCTCGTTACGGGAGCCGCTTCGGGAATTGGTAAAGCCTGTGTAGAATCCTTACTCAAACGAGGAGCGGCGGTGGTGGGTTTAGATATTAATCCTAACATTGAGGAACTCTATTCTCGTTCTGATTTCTTAGGGATTAAATGCGATGTGACTCGAGAAGATAATATTAATGACGCGATCGAGCAAACTGTCCTTAATTTTGGCGGTTTGGATATGTTAATTCTCAATGCGGGTATTTTTCCTTCGAGTCGCGCGATCGCCGAATTAAATACGGAAGAATGGCGTAAGGTTATGAACATTAATCTCGATGCCAATTTGATTTTATTACGAGAATGTCATCCCTTCTTAAAACTTGCACCAAACGGGGGACGAGTGGTGATTATTGGCTCGAAAAATGTCCCGGCACCTGGTCCCGGTGCGGCGGCTTATTCTGCTTCTAAAGCGGCATTAAATCAACTGATGCGAGTGGCGGCTTTAGAATGGGGTCAAGATCGAATTCGCCTTAATTCTCTCCATCCTAATGCAGTTTTTGATACGGGAATATGGACGCAGGAAGTGCTAGAAAACCGTGCTAAACATTATGGAATTACGGTGAAAGAATATAAAACTAATAATGTCTTAAAAGTTGAGGTTAACAGTCACGCTGTTGCTGAGTTAGCGGCTGAAATGTGCGGGTCTTTGTTTGCTTGTACAACGGCGGCTCAAATTCCTGTGGATGGGGGGAATGAACGGGTTATTTAACACTAATTTGAAAATTAGAGAGAAAGAGAAGGTTTAATTCCTCGAGCAAATCGTCGGTAAAGTCGAGCAATGACTTCATTTTGATGAAGATGAGACATATAAGTTTTAATCAATTCGGAATCTACAGGAGGACAGATTATTCCCGTACCTCGCAAACCAATTTGTGTATTTTGGCAATCAATTCTTTGATTGCTCAATAAGGTTGTTTCCAGATATGTTAATTCACTATTATTTCGCTTGCTAAACAGTTTGGCAAGGGGATTTAAAACGTTATCTCGACTAAGTTCGGGTTGTTGTAATTGGTGCAACCATTCTGGATACGCAATTTCCTTGATATTGTAGCCCATGTCTCGTAATGTTTCCACAAAGTGAGGAAAAGCAAGGGGACGATCGTTGCCAAAATGGAAGACTTTACCAAGGGATTCGGGTTGTCGGGATAAATTAAAGATTGCCTTGCTCACAAAATCGACAGGTACCATACCAATCGATCGCGCTAACATGGGAGCGCTCCCAAGTTGCAGGATTCCCATGATAAATCGGGATAATAAATCATCGTTATTTGCAATTCCAGTTTGGCTGTGTCCAGAGATCATGGGTAGGCGATAAATACTGGCAGGAATGCCGCGATCGCGAGCATTGAGCATTAATTGTTCCGCTACCCATTTACTTTGAGCATAACCATTAGAAAGTTGTTCGGGATAAGCAATGGCTTCTTCTTCGTACAGTACGCTTTGTTGGGTATAATGAGGCGAGAGGAAGACATCCAAGGTAGAAATAAAGTGAACGGGGGTTGTCGTTCCCTGACCCGCAAGACGCAAAATTTCTCGCGTGCCTAAGACATTGGGTTTGCGTAACACTGGGTAGGGATAAATGAGGTTGATAAATGCCCCACAGTGATAGATTAAATCAACCTTGTTTGCTAAATCGCGAAAGTTCTGAGCCTCCATGCCAAACATGGGTTTGGACAGATCGCCAACAACAGGAATTAAACGGGAATCCCACGTTTGTTTCCAGAGAAGATAGCGTTTGAGGTTTTGCTGAAGCCTAGATTTTCCTTCTTCTAACTGCGATGCTCGGATGAGACAATAAATCTTCGCATCTGTTTGTTCTAGGAGTTCTTGCAGTAGGAATGCTCCCACAAAACCCGTGACTCCTGTGAGAAAAATATGTTGGGGTTCTTTCTCGGGATCGACAGAATAAGTCGAGGGATAAATGGTGGAATCGAGGACGGTATCTTGATGAATATCAATAGAAAATTCGGCTTTAGGGCGATCGCCGGACAGCATATCACTGAGTCCGGCAATGGTTGGATACTGCAAAAAAGTTATTAGGGGAATTTCAATCTGAAACACCTCTTCAATCCGAGCGAGTAACTGTACCGTTAATAAGGAATGACCCCCCAGTTCGGCAAAGGTATCATTCGTGCCAATTTCTTTTATTGCGAGGAGTTGCGACCAAATTTCCGCTAGTTTCCGTTCGATCTCGGTTTCGGGGGCGACGAAAGTTTTATCAAGCAGGGGTCGAGTCCTTTGAGGTTCGGGGAGCGCTTGGCGATCGATTTTACCGTTGGGGGTGAGGGGTAGAGAATCTAGTACAACAAAAATTGAGGGAATCATGTAATGGGGCAGTTTGATTTGGAGAAATTCTCGCAATTCAGGAATCAGATTCTGTTTTGTGGCGATTTGAGCGGGATTGCTGATATATTCCTGCAAAGGTTTAATTGCATCGGTCGGTTGTGGCAAGGGCGGAATATCTTTTTTTCGCAGCACGACATCGTAACAACCTCGTTCTTTTGATTTCGACCAATTGAGATCGATTTGATAGTCGAGCAATATGCCCAATTTCCACCAAGTTTCGGGATGAACTTTGATCTTGGGGCGTTCGGATACTAATCGCGATCGCAGTTCGGCGACGGTTTTGGGGCGATCGCGATTGTGTAGGAGTTGGACTGCTTGTAAATCTGGAATGATACGGACATTAGGAATATTCTCAATTTTGACGATATCGAGGCAATTTTGTTTTAACCAATGCAACATACTGGGAACTGACCAATTTTGCTGCTGCCAATCAAAAAAGACTTGAGGTGCGGGGGTTGTGGCAATGGTTGCTCCAATGTGCAAGACAATATCATAACGGAAGCTAATTAACTCGTTTTGTGAAAGTCCACCTTTGAGGGAAGTTTCCACAAAGGATATCTGGGGAAAATGTGTTTTGAGAGCAAGGAAAAAATCTGGGTGAATGACGAGTTCTCCATCAGCTTCGATCCGCTCTTGGATGCGTTGTTGTAGTTGAATTGTCGAGAGAGAAGCTGGCGATCGCGCGAGTTGAACGGAAGTGTGAAAGGCTTCGAGGAGGGGCAAACTGCGGATATCACCGATAAAAATTTTCCCTCCCGGTTTCACTCGGGCGATTGCCTCTTTTAAGACTTGCAATAGATAATCGAGACTGGGGAAATATTGAATGACTGAATTAATGATAATCGTGTCAAAAGCATCAACTTCTAAACGATCGAGTTCGTGAGCTTTTCCCTGTTTGACTCGAACTCCTTCCCACCTTTGCCGATCTCGTTCGATCTGTGCCTCGATCTGTGCGATTGCAGTTTGCGAAATGTCAATTCCGTAATAATCAGAACAGTATGGAGCAACGCGGAACAAAATGAGACCCATACCGCAGCCAATTTCTAAAACTTTTTGGGGCTGGAGTTCGAGAATTTTCGTACTCGTATCTGCCACCCATTCACGCATTTCTTCAGAAGCAATGGGTAAACCCGTATAGCTACTGTTGTAACCGTTGCTATTAAACCAATGATCTTGATGGGAAGGAGTCTTAAATTGGTAAGTATTATTCCAGACACGATCCCAATGGCGAACTTGTTCCGTATCAGAGGTGATTTTATTGCATTGACCAACGATGTAGGCGATTAAATATTGCCTTTTCGATGAATTTTCTTTGGCAATGACAATAGTTTCTTGAATTTTTGGATGTTGAGCGATCGCGTTTTCAATTTCCCCGAGTTCGATGCGAAAACCTCGAATCTTAACTTGGTAATCCTTGCGACCGAGAAATCTGAGATTGCCATTGGGTAAGTAAGAGGCCAAATCTCCGGTTTTATAAAGACGAGACTTGGAATCGTGACTGAAAGGGTTGGCGATAAATTTTTCGGCCGTGAGTTCTGGGCAATTCCAATAACCTCGAGCAACTCCGGCCCCACTAATATAAATTTCCCCCACTTCTCCTAGGGGTACGGGATTGAGGTGGGAGTCTAACAAATAGATTTGCGTGTTTGCAATGGGACGACCGATTGAAGGAATTTCTGTCGAGCCTTTTTCTACAAAGGCTACTGTTGAATAGGTTGTATCTTCCGAAGGCCCGTAAAGATTAAAGACTTCTTGAATGTGGTTTAGCTGATAAATCTTCTGTACTAAAAAATTTTGTAAGGGTTCTCCAGCAAGATTAATCGTGCGAACTGAAGAGGGAATCCCATTCATTCGCAATAACTCTGCTATTGCTGAAGGAACAGTATTAATAAGTGTTACCTCTTGTGCGGTTGGCAAAGTCGGTAATTCAAGAGCATTGCGGGCTACAATTACTTTGCCACCACAACTTAAGGTGACAAATATTTCAAAAATAGATAAATCGAAGCAAAGTGACGTTGAAGCTAGTACGCCTTTTAATTGTTCGGGGGTAAAAAATTCTTTGGCCCATTCAATAAGTGCAAAAACACTGCCATGTTCAATGGCAACGCCTTTTGGTCTGCCTGTAGAGCCTGATGTATAAATTAAATAAGCCAGATTATGGGGGGCTATAGGATTAATGAAATTCTCTCTAGATTGGCAAACTATTTTCGGCCAATCTTCATCTAAATAAATTTTTTGGACTGGATATTGAGGAATAACGTTGGACAAACTTTTCTGACTCAGCAGAATTGACAGTTTAGTATCCTCCAGAATAAAAGCTAAACGTTCTCTTGGGTAATTTGGATCCAGAGGCACGTAAGCTCCACCAGCTTTTAAAATTCCTAACAAAGCGATGACCATTTCTAGCGATCGCTCGACACAAACCCCCACTAACACTTCTGTATTTACACCGAAAGTTTGCAAATACCGAGCAACTTGATTGGAACGTTCATTTAATTCCTGATAGGTTAATATTTGATTGTTAAAGGTAATAGCAATACCATTGGGTCTTTGTTGCGCCTGTATTTCGATGAGTTGGCAAACACATCGAGTCATTGTTTTCATTGTTGATGATAACCCCAAGTAGTATAAATCCATATACTGCGGATCATACCGAGGGGCGGGCAAAAAATCAACTCAACAATTAGATATTATTTTCCTCTGCTGAAAGAGAAATAGGCTCATTCAAATAGGATTAAAAACTGGGGCGATCGAGGAAATTATTGCGATCGCTAAAGTCAGTATATTTCAGGGGAATTTCAATTGTAAATTCTGTTCCTTCTCCCGGTTGAGATGAACAAGACAAAGAGCCATGATGACCTTCTGTAATAATTTTATAACTAATAGATAATCCTAAACCCGTACCTTTCCCAATGGATTTAGTTGTGAAAAAGGGATCGAAGATTTTGTTTCTTGTTTCTTCATTAATGCCAATCCCATTATCTTTGATACTAATCCTAACCAAATTCTCCGGAAGAGTTTGTGTAGAAATTATGATTTTACCTGGATGCGGCCTTTTCTCCGCTTGCTCGTCGAGGGCATCAATCGCATTACTCAACAGATTCATAAAGACTTGATTGAGTTGTCCTGCATAACACTCAATATCTGGCAGATTGCCATAGTTTTTAACAATTTCAATTTCTGGTTGTTTTGGACTTGCTTTCAAACGATGTTGCAAAATCAGCAACGTACTGTCTATTCCTTCATGAATATCTACGGGTTTTTTCTCCATTTCATCTAAGCGAGAAAAATTTCGCAAACTAGAAACAATTTGCTCAATTCGCTTAACTCCTAATTCCATAGATGCCATAATTTTTGGGATATCTTCAATCAAAAAATCAATATCTAATTCCTCTCGCAATTCAATAATTTTTTCGTTTTTATCGGGATAGCAATTGTCGTAAAGATTAAGAAAATTTACAAAACTTTCAATATAATCTGTGAGGTGTCCGATATTACCATGAATAAAATTTACGGGATTATTAATCTCATGAGCAACTCCTGCAACTAATTGACCAAGACTGGACATTTTTTCAGCTTGCACGAGTTGGAGTTGTGCCGATCTTAACTCTTCCAGCGCTCCGGTTAGTTTGGCTGTTCTTTCTTGTACTCTTTGCTCGAGTCTTTCATTACTTTGAGCGAGTTGTAAACTCATTTGTCGCAATTTTAAGTGGACTTGAATGCGAGCGAGTATTTCTTCTTTATGAAAAGGTTTAGTAATATAATCGACGGCTCCCAAGTTGAGTCCTTTGACTTTATCTTCTGTGTCTGTGAGTGCTGTCATAAAAATAACAGGGATTTCTCGCGATATCTCATGGGCTTTTAAGCGACGGCAGGTTTCAAACCCATCAATACCCGGCATCATAATATCAAGCAAAATCAAATCGGGAGGATTAGTTTTCACTTGGTCGATTCCGCTTTCACCATCCATTTCTACTAAGATATCATAACCATTACCATCCAAAGCACCATAGAGAACTTCTAGATTAGTAGGATTGTCATCAATAATGAGAATTGTGCCTTGTTCTAAAGTAGTCTTCATAAACACCTCGAAGATTAAGCGATTGTTATGGGGTTTTGCGACAGAATTTGGGGAAAAGATACACCCTTTAAATCGTTTGCACTCATTGATTAGAGCGCCATATTACTCCCTTGAGTAATCTTTCAAAGATTATACACCCATTAAGTTATGATTCGTGCCTATCTCTCAGAAGTTTGTCCATTTTCTTGCAGAAACTGACGAATTTTTTGGATATTAAAGGTTTTCACTAATTGGTTAAGTTCATCCACAAAGTTCTGGTATTGGCGATCTAGCTGGATAATTTTGTTAAGTTCCGCTTTAATCCCATTCATTTGTCCTTTTTTGGCGTACTCTTGTAATTGTTCTAAAGCCGATGCAGGAGGAATTATCATTTCGCGATCGCCTGCTTCCTCTGTAGTTGATGCAATTTCGGCTTGTTCTTCGTAAATCCAATCCAAATCCAAATATTTTTCTAACATTTGATAGAGAGAATGGGCTTCTACGGGTTTGGTGAGGAAATCATCTCCTCCAACCGTTAAACTTTCTTGACGATCTTCTTCAAAAACACTAGCAGAAGAGACGATAACGAGACTATGTTTGAGTTGTTCATTTTCGTTCTGGCGAATTTGTCTCAGAAACTCCCAACCATCCATCACAGGCATTTTGAGATCGGTGATAATTAAATCTGGTTCGTGAATTTTGGCTTGCTCGAGTCCTTTTTTACCATTATCAGCTTCAACTACGTTAAAACCAATGGGTTCTAATAAATTAACCAAGACCGAACGATTTTCCCAGCGATCGTCAATGATGAGAATTTTCCGTTTTTTTCCAACATATCCGGTTATTTGTCCTTGCTTGGTCAGGGTACTAGAAATTAACCAATCTTCTGCATGAGGACAATCAATAGTAAATTTAAAAATGCTTCCTTTGCCGATTTGACTTTCGACTTGAATTTCTCCCCCCATCATCTCAACAATCTTAGTGCTGATCGATAAACCTAATCCTGTTCCTTCCGCTTTGTGTTTACTTTCTCCGACTTGCTCGAAGGGTTGGAAGATTTTTTCCAGTTGTTCGGGGGTCATTCCCACTCCTGTATCCTTTATCGCAAAAGATAGACGTGAATGGGAAACATCTAAAGGTTCAAAACTCACATCCAGAGTAACGCTACCTCTATCGGTGAATTTCACTGCATTTCCCAAAAGATTAATTAACACTTGTCGCAAACGTTTTTCATCGCTATTAATCCCCATCGGTAAACCTTCTGGAGGATGGAATTCAAATTCAATTCCTTTTTTTTCGGCTCGAATGCGGCACATTTCTACAACACTCTGAAGAAAGGAAGGAAAATGAAAGTTTTTCGGATGTAATTCTAGTTTTCGTGCCTCAATTTTTGAGATATCGAGAATATCATTAATGAGGGTAAGTAAATGATTGCCGCATTGATAAATAATCAAAAGTCCGTGCTGTTCTTTATCGGTTAAATTCGTAGCTCGTTGCAGAATTTGCGTATAGCCTAAAATCCCATTGAGCGGTGTTCTTAGTTCGTGGCTCATGTTCGCTAAAAATTCGCTTTTAGCTACGTTAGCAGAATCGGCTGTTTCTTTGGCTTTTTCTAGTTCCTCAGTCCGCTCTTTCACTCGCAATTCAAGCGTTTCAAAAGATGATTTCAGTTGTTGCGTCATGCGGTTGAAAGATAGTTCGAGTACCTCTAATTCATCAGAATTTTCAATATCTAGAGCTACAAGAGTTGGATCTCCGCGATCGCCGTTATTTTCTGTGAGGTTGAACTGTTCGCTTCGCTGAGTATCAGATTCTGCCAACTTATGACACTCATCTAGGATGGGTTGCAAACGACGGTTGAGATTCCGCACAAATAAAGTAACAACTAATGCAAGGATAATTCCTGCACCTAGAGCAGTACTGAGAGTAATTGTTAACACGGGTTTGATAATAACCCATTGAGGAACTGATGCAAGCATTAGCCAGTTTGTCCCTTCAATTCGTTGATAAGCCCAAAAACTTCCGGAGGTGTGAATGAGTCCAGATTCAGTATCGCCAATTTTTTCCCAAACGGTTTGTAGTTCCGGAAAATCTTTGTAGGTTGCCAATTGTTTTGCTTTTTCCAGATTGGGGGGATAAGCTAACAAATTTCCTTGTTCGGTTAAGATAGCAAAATAACCTCCTCCCGAAGTAACAGGATCGCTAACTTGTTTAATAATCGCTGCAATATTCACATCCAACCCAACAATTCCGAGTAGTTCTTTGCGATCGCTGTAAATCGGGGCAGTAGAAGTCGTCATAGTAAGACCGTACCACTGATAAGGCTCAAGCCAAATTTCTTTGCCAGCATTGATTGGCAATTGACTATACTCTTGTTCAAGACAGTCCAGATTAACTGCCTCGGAACAGACATTAACATAACGAATATTTTCGTAAGGAGGAGCAAGAGGAGAACCAACTTGTTCAGGATGACCTTGATCGAGAGCAAAATAGTACCAATAGGTTTCGCGATCGGGCAAAATCTTATAACGTGCTTGGCCAAAACCTAGGGCTGTTGTGAGAGGAGTACGATATTGAAACAGTTCAAATACTAATTCTTTGTAAGTATCGTAATCTTCGATTCCCGATTCATGAAGAGCTTTAACGGCAGAAACTAAACTCAACATTAACTGTTCTGTTTTGTTAAGTTGTCCCTCAATAGATTTGACTTGCGTACTTAAATTACCTTGAATTTCTTCTTTAGCACGTTTTTCAAGAGCTTGATAGAAAAAGTAGGACATTGCTCCTAGCCCTATTAAAGCTCCAACTAAAACATAGACGAAAAGTTTAGCCCCAATAGACTTGCGGAGAGGATTCTGTAGACCTTTGATTTGCATCGCTTAACTTACTCTTAACTTACTTGAGAGGTCATCCAACTATTTTAAGTAGTTTTCTCTAGAGATAGAGTTAAAAATTGCAAAAACATAAAAAATGTATTAAAACTTCAAGATTTTTTAAGGAAGCGCGATCGCCGTTACCAATAGTGTTTTTATTGCAAGTGAATTAAGCATCGCGATCGCTCAACTCGGAGGGGAATATTAATAATAAATTCTGTGCCTTCTCCCAACTGAGAGAAACAGTGCAAGTTTCCTCCATGTCCTTGAGTAATAATTTGGTGACTAATCGAAAGACCTAAACCCATTCCTTGGCCGATGGGTTTAGTGGTGAAAAAAGGATCGAAAATTCTATTTTTGACCTCTGTACTAATCCCGATACCATTATCTTTAATACGAATCTCGACTATATTTTCGTTAATCATCTGCGTTGCGATCGTAATAATCCCGTGATATTCTTCTTCCATACCTCGCTTTTCTAAGGCATCAATGGCATTATTTAGTAAGTTCATAAAAACTTGATTCATTTGTCTGGCATTACATTCAACTTCAGGAAGATCGCCATAATTTTTAATCACTTCTAGTGTTAAATCTTTGGAGAATAATTGTAAGCGATGATCTAAAAAAATGAGAACATTTTCAAGACCTTCGTTAAGATTGACACATTGAATATCTGAGCGATCTAATTGGGCGAAATTTCGTAAACTTGTCACAATTTGACGAATGCGCTGGACTCCTGATTTCATCGAAGCCATTGTTTTTGGTAAGTCTTCCACCAGAAAATCGAAATCGAGATTCTCTGAAAAATCGGCAACTTTTTCATCGGGGTTGGGATAACATTCTTGATAAATTTGGAGAAGTGTTACAATCTCCGCAATATATTCTTCACAATGAACGAGATTGCCATAAATAAAGGTCGCGGGATTATTGATTTCATGTGCTACTCCTGCCACTAACTGACCGAGACCTAGCATTTTTTCTGACTGAATTAATTGTAATTGAGTATTGCGAAGTTCCTCTAATAAACGAGAAAGTTCTGCTGTTTTTGTTTCCAGATTCCGATTTTTTGATTCTAATTCTCTACTCATCTGGTTCAATCGCATTTGCATTTGAATACGAGCGAGAACTTCTTCTTTTTGAAAGGGTTTTGTGATGTAGTCAACAGCCCCAAGTTGAAATCCTTTAATTTTATCTTCGACTTCAAAGACTGCGGTAATAAAAATAATAGGAATATCTCTCGTTCTCGGATTTTCTTTTAGAATCCGACAGATTTCAAAACCATTAATCTCCGGCATCATAATATCTAATAAAATCAGATCGGGAGGATTTCTAAGAACTTGTTCAATACCCCTATTTCCATCCATTTCTACCAAAATATCATATCCATTTCCATCTAAAGTTCCGTATAAAACTTCAAGGTTCGTTGGATTATCATCAATAATTAAAATTGTTCCGCGTGTTAGACTTGACTCCATCTCTTATTCCCCCGACTAGAATAAATTTTGGACTAATTTTTACCGAAGGATGCGATCGCACTACCTTAATCTAGAATTTTAGCAAATCTATACATCCCTATACATCCGTATTTTCTCTTACCCAATCATTAATTTGTGATACGATGTTAAGGAGTCAGACAATAATTTTTGCAGGGTACGGTAAAAGCTAGACGGCTAGAGACACGATTCTAGACGCAGAAAAAGACACAA
>NZ_JAYGHV010000308.1:0-12769 GCF_034932145.1 Spirulina sp. 06S082
AGCCATTGATTTTAATCAATGGACATCGAACGCAACGGGTTTTAACCCGTCTTGCGTTACAATACTTCCATGTAAGTCCACAGCTATTTTTTAGCCAAGGGATGTAGGAGTCTGTTGACAGACTTGGAGAAAGCGGGTTAAAACCGCGCTTTCGGTGGATTAACCACAGAATCCCCGTCTTTTTAAAGCGGGGAGATGTCAATAAAGCCAATGGATACAGAGGATATTGAGGTTGATTTATGGACTCTGCTGCACTCTGGCAACGCTATCAAGATTGGCTCTACTACAATGACGAACTCGGGTTTTACTTAGATGTGAGTCGCATGAGCTTCGATGACTTTTTTCTAAAAGCTATGCTGCCCGAGTTTGAAAGAGCATTTCAGGAAATGGCAGCTTTAGAAGGAGGCGCGATCGCCAATCCCGACGAAAACCGCATGGTGGGACACTATTGGCTGCGTAACCCCGATCTTGCCCCCACCCCCGCATTAAAACGAGAAATTGTCGATACCCTAGAACAAGTCAAAACCTTTGCCAGCAAAGTCCACAGTGGCGAAATTCATCCCCCCCAAGAAGCTAAATTTACCGATATTCTCTCCATTGGGATTGGTGGATCGGCCTTGGGACCCCAATTTGTTGCCGAAGCCCTGTCCCCCCTGACTCCCCCCCTGGCAATCCATTTTCTCGACAACGCCGATCCTGCGGGAATGGATAAAACCTTCGCTCAAATTGGCGATCGCCTCAAAACAACCCTCGTGTTAGTCATTTCCAAATCCGGCGGCACCCCAGAAACCCGTAACGGGATGTTAGAAGCGAAAACCGTTTACGAAAGCAAAAATCTCAATTTTGCCCCCTATGCCGTCGCGATTACCGGTCACGGCTCGAAATTGGACAACATTGCCAAGTCAGAAAACTGGCTGACCACCTTTCCCATGCACGACTGGGTAGGAGGACGCACCTCAGAACTTTCCGCCGTCGGCTTAGTCGCCGCCGCATTGCAAGGCATTGATATTCAAGCCATGCTCGATGGTGCAAAATTAATGGATGATGCCACCCGTATTGCCGATCTTAAGCACAATCCTGCGGCACTACTCGCCCTCTCGTGGCATTATGCCGGCAATGGTAAGGGCGCAAAAGACATGGTAGTTTTACCCTATAAAGATAGCTTGTTGCTCTTCAGCCGCTATCTACAGCAATTGGTAATGGAGTCCTTGGGCAAAGAAAAAGACCTCAATGGTAATGTTGTCCATCAGGGAATTGCCGTCTATGGCAACAAAGGCTCTACAGACCAACACGCTTATGTACAGCAACTGCGAGAAGGCGTACCCAATTTCTTCCTCACTTTTATCGAAGTGCTGAAAGATCGAGAAGGTAAATCCCTCATCATTGAAGATGGGGCCACCAGTGGGGATTTCCTCTCCGGCTTCCTCCAGGGGACCCGCCAGGCGCTTTATGAAAATAAACGGGATTCCATTACCGTGACCATTTCCGAGGTCACTCCTCTGACGGTGGGTGCCTTAATTGCCCTCTACGATCGCGCTGTGGGTTTATATGCGTCCTTGGTCAATGTCAATGCTTATCACCAACCTGGAGTCGAAGCTGGGAAAAAAGCAGCCGCTTCGGTATTGGCTTTGCAAAGTCAGGCGATCGCCGTGTTGCAGGCTGCAAATACGCCCCTCTCCCTCGCAGAAATTGCCGAAAAAGCCAAGGCTGGCGATCGCGTTGAGGAGATTTATAAAATCCTGCGTCACATCCATGCCAATCAGCGCGGTGTCATCTTTGAGGGGGATTTGAACCAACCTGACAGTTTGCGAGTGTCTTGGCAGAACTAATGTAAGGTCTGCGTGGTAGGTACTTTGACCATAGCGCTCTCTGGGGGTTTATCGAAAGCATGGCGATCGCTTAATCCCCAGAGATTAAAACTCTTGCGGGGTCTGACCGCTAGAACGCTCAAGCGTTTAGCGGTGAGAGTATGTCAAACATCAGGTAATTTATATTGACTAACAATTTTCTTAGCAAATTCAGGCACGTGCGCCTCTAGTTTTTCGGGATAATTGCGCTTGACATAAAGATAATTGCGGGTGAAATGCGAATCAATAGAAAAGCGTCCATATTCTAACCCTTTTGGTCCGATTCTTTCAATAACAACCCCCATTAACTGTGCCGCCCACATGGGTAATGTTACACCTTGTTCGTAAGCGGGAATACTTTGCTGTACTGCTTGTTTTCTGTTCCCTTGAGAAGATACTGGCTGAGTATCTAATTGCTCCCCAACTAACTCTAACATTTCTGCCCCCGTATCGTTACGAACGACAATCCATTGCCAACCAAAAGGCGCACCCATATATCCCACCACTAAATCGGCGAGAGAGTTAACATAATCAAAACAACTGAGACAAGAAGGTGCAAAAACATCTTTCAATTTCTTTGTATTTAAGCCAAAGAAAGGCACTTTTTCGATTGAACCATCTTCATGTTTAAAATGCACTCGAAAATCCTGCATAAACTCATAATGCACTACCGTATCGGGGGATTTACTTGTTGTATCTAGGAATTTTTGCAACCCTTCCCGACTGACATTATCTACGCAAGGCGTTCCTAAAACATAGAGTTTTTCTAAACCTAATTTCTCTTCTACTTCTCGCAAGGCTTGAATTTGACAACCTACACCAATAACTAACAGGCGTTTCAGGCCCGATTGTTCGATTTGTTCTAAAACTGATAAATTGGGAGAAAGGGTCGGTTTATTAACTTTTGCAGCTAATACTTCTTCTGGTGTCCTGGCAATGACGGGCATGGGTTGAAAGCGATCTTCTGCGGTATTCTGTACGCAAACGACTCCCTCAACTAAACCGCGATCGAGCATTTCACAGGCGATCGCACTGACAATTCCCGTCCATTGCGCCCCTTGAATGGGTTGCTTTTTCCGAGCCGCTATCATAAGCTGATGTACGCCGAAATAAAGTTCGTTTTCATTGTCGAGATTGCGATGGCGATCGTGTATTTTGGCTTCTAATTCGGCAATTTGTTGATTGAGAAAAGCGCAGGCTTCTTTCACATAGTGGATATAATAAGTATCGCAAAGACCGCACTCGCTACACAGTTCTTTAGCAGGGCGACGGCTTCCGGGTTTCAAGGCTTTCGATTTTTGGTGCTGGCGATCGCGGAAAGTGGCTGTCATCTAAAAATTTACTATTGCAATAAATCGGGTTCTTCTCTGACAATTTTCTCATACAGCGACTGCAAATAAAAAAATCGCCAGAAATTCTGGCGATCGCATTAATCGAAGTCAAAAGTAAGTTTTTAAGAGTGAAACAGTGTTTCTAAATAAACTTCTGCACAAGCACGATAATTCTGAGCGTCTCTAATAGATTCGTTCGCACTATTGTTTTGTAACAAAAACGAGGAGAGAGCCGCAGCAAATACGCGGTCTTGATCCCATGTGGGATGACAGTCTAAATAGGTTTTCAAGGATTGGTGCAGATCTTCGGGGATTTCTGCCAAAATGCTAACGATACTTTTCATGACAACCTCGCTGGACTAGATAATGTGGGGGGATACAGCCGGGGGAAAAATTTCCCCGCAACGCTCAAACTCGATACTAAGAACTGGATATTAAATAGGAGATAGTACGCTTCTACTTGATGGGGTTGTGTTTTTCGATTCTTAGTTCCTTCTCTTCTATTTCGCAGGTAATGAAGCCTTTTGTCAATGCTGAGAAATGTTACGGATTTCTTTGTAAAAACTCAAGATTTACGAGACGACAAGTATTTTGACCCATTTTTTGTTACTTAACTTTACATAAACTCAGTATAGAACTGATGTTCAATCCTAAAAGAGAAAAATTCCCCAGCCTACCGCAATGCTTGAATTTGATTCTTTAACTTGTGGAAAACCTTGGGTAAACTGTGGAAAACTCGGGAAAACCTTGTGGAATGATTGGGGATTTTATGGGGGAAAATAAAGTTAAAGAATAAGAATTACGAACTTAACGTCTTGTTAATATTGGCAAGGTGGCGATCGCGCTTTCAAAACAATTGTACTGTATTTGGGGAGATGCGATCGCACTTCTGAGAAAGAATGGTAAAAACCTAAAAATGACAAAAACTCTCTATTGTAAAAAACAAAGTCTTTGTTTGAGTGAGGATAAATCCTAGGATTTATCCTCACTTTTTAAATATAAACAAAATCTAAATGCTTAATAGGAATAATTCCTGATAAGCTAATATAGTTCTGCCGTAAATGCAAATAATTTGCAAAAAAATAAGCAATGTCATTAACGAAAATCTTTCTACAACACCTAAAATCCCCCAAAATAAAGTCTTTTGTCGTTGGAACGGCTATTTTAACTGGATTATTCCTTGTCAGTTTGAGCCGCGATAGTTATTCATTTATTTCTCTGAATTCTCAACAACAGAGCAATACAGCGACTATCACGCAGCGCGATCGCATTGTCCTCGCAGATGCCCACAATCTCGAACAAGCAGTCCTTACCGATTTTGTCGATCTGGTTATTATTCCCACCTACGATCGCCTTTTGGGTCAAGCAATAGTGCTGAAAACCGCCGTCGATCGCTTTGTGGCCAAGCCCACCCCAGAACACTTAAAAGCCGCACGAGTCGCCTGGTTAGGGACGCGGACACCCTGGGAACAAAGTGAAGCCTTTGCCTTTGGTCCCGCATCATCCCTCGGTTACGATGGGGATCTCGATGATTGGCCGGTGAATGAAACTGATGTGACTGCAATTCTCAAGAGTGGCGATCGTTTGACTCCCGAATATGTCACCAACTTGCAAACCACCGCAAAAGGGTTTCACACTATCGAACTTTTGCTCTTTGGCACGAATAACGATAAAACAGCCTCAGATTTTTCACGAAGAGAACTTGAATTGCTTAAATTACTCGCAAAAGCATTTGAGACAACCTCCCAAGACCTGATCGAGAGTTGGGTAGATGGGGTTTCTGGCAATCCTCCGTATCGCCAGGTTTTGATCGCTGCGGGAGAACGCAATAATCCTGCTTATCTCACAAAAAGTGCAGCTTTAGAAGAAATCGTGCAAGGAATGATGGGATGTTTGGATGAAGTTGCTAACGAAAAAATTGGTGTTCCCTTGACCGATAAAAGCACAGACGACCTTGAAAGTCGCTTCAGTCATTCTTCTCTCAACGATTTTAAAAATAACCTGCAAAGTGTGGAAAATGCTTATTGGGGAGGACTTCCCGACACGCGATCGCGGGGAACAAGTATCAGCGATTTTGTGGCTCAAGCCGATGTTAACCTCGATCGCCAAATCAAACAAGAAATGCAGGAGGCGATCGCAGCCATCGCAGCCATTCCCGACCCCATAGAACTCAAAATCTCCGATGCAGAGGCATTAGAGACGTTAGCAACAGCAAAAGAAGCAATTTTAAAACTCTTTTCAACAATGGAAGAAAAAGTATTACCCCTCGTCCAAGGGTAAACACTTTTGCCATTACTTTCCCAATTTTAAGCAGGAGAACATTATGCCAATCAAGTCCGAGCGATCGCGAATGCTACGATCTTTACTTGCTTTATTTGCGATCGCCCTGATATCAGGAATTATTTTATCGAACCTCATTTCCCCCACATTTGCCCAAACCCCTTTAGCAGGAGGGAAAACTACGGTTTTTAATCGGACTTCCAAGGCTTACGAACAACCTTCAGTGGGATTAAATGAAATAGAATCAGAGCGCCATTTTGAAGGGGACTTAGCCTTCGATGCCGTCTTTGTCACCCCTCCCGCACGCATTAATCCAGGTTTGGGACCCTTGTTTAATAATGCCTCTTGTACCGGATGCCATATCCGCAATGGTCGCGGTTTACCCGAAAAAGGTCAATTATTAGTCAGAGTCAGCGAGAGTCGCCAAAATTCAGGGGAAACCACTTCTAACCGACAACCCGTCATCTCAACTTATCATCCCGAAGCCTCCGTTAGTTTGGGAAATGCACCTCCCGTAGAAGGTTTGGGGACGCAAATTCAAGACCAAGGGGTTTATGGCTACAAACCGGAAGCAACCGTGGCGATCGCTTGGGAAGAGCAAGAGGGAGAATATGGGGATGGGACTTCCTATTCCTTGCGATCGCCCCATCCTCAAATTATCCTGGCCAATGGTAAGCCCATTTCTCCAGCAATTTTGACCTCCCTTCGCATTCCTCCTCCCGTGTTTGGTTTGGGGCTAATTGAAGCAATTCCCGAGAAAACCATTCGCGACTTAGCCGATCCCGACGATCGCGATCGCAATGGCATTTCCGGTCGTCCTAATCAAGTTTGGGATGTGGAGAAAGAGGCGATCGTTTTGGGTCGCTTTGGTTGGAAAGCAAATAACCCAAACTTGCTCCAGCAAACGGCTTCAGCTTATATCAATGATATGGGAGTTACCAATCCCCTCTTTCCTGAGTCGGACGAGAAACCGGATATCGATCGCAAAACTCTCGAAAATGCTGAGTTTTATGCCCAAAGTTTGGCGGTTCCCGGTCGCATTCTTTTAGATGATGCAGAGGTTAAACAAGGCGAAAAATTGTTTCAACAGGCAAATTGTGCGAGTTGTCACATTCCCACCCTTTCTACAGGCAATTATAAGATTGAAGCCCTTGCCCAGCAAACCATTCACCCCTATACTGACCTGTTACTCCACGATATGGGAGAAGGTTTAGCCGATGGTCGTCCGGATTTTTTAGCGACGGGACGAGAATGGCGCACGCAATCCTTATGGGGCATTGGTTTGACCCAAACTGTGCTACCTTATTCGAGTTATCTCCATGACGGCCGCGCACGAACCTTGGAGGAGGCCATTCTCTGGCATAGTGGAGAAGCGGAAAACTCGAAGGAGCAGTTTCGGAAGATGAGTCAAGGCGATCGCGCTGCTTTAGTTCGCTTTTTGCGCTCTTTGTAAATATATGCCCCCTAAATCCCCCAAATCTGGGGGACTTAAAACCAAAAAAGCGATCGCATCTGGTGTAGTGCGATCGCTACCCTTGTCTCTCGATGATTTTTATCAAAAGAGGTTGTAGCTGTCTTAAGGATTTTCCATTATTTTTAAGCCCAAATCAGCTAATATTTTCGCTTCTACTGATGGAAACTCAATCTTTTCTACCAGTTTTAATGCTTTTTCTATTTCTCCTCGTCTGACCAGTTGTACGCTTGCAGCTTCAATTATCTCTGAGTTGAAGTTTGTTCCTTGTATTGCATGAAGTAAATGATATCCGCGTTGAATATCCCCAAGTTTGAGAAATTGAAGTCCGATCGCAATTTTAATGGAGTCTTTCTCTGCTTCCAGATTTTCGGCAATTTTTAAAACTTCCTCTAGTTGCTTGTTTTCTGTCATATTCCCTAGAATCCCGATTAACGCACTTGCTTGTCCAAATTCTTCCTCAATACTAGGAACAAGTTGTAGAGCCTCTTCGATCGCCCCTTGTTCTGCAAAGTTAATGATAATATTAGTTAAAGTTTGCGATCGCCAATATTCATCTTTGATAGTTTGGGCAGTTTGTATCGCACTTTCCTTGTTACCAATGCTTGCTAAAGCTAGAGCAATTTCTCCCTGTAAATTCAAGTTATTCTCGAAGTCTTCGCGATCGCGCTCTTCTTCAATAACTGATACTAAATCTAACAATTGTTCAGATGCTATTTCTGTTCTTCCTTCCCGATAATTTTTTTTGGCGATCGCAATTTCAAGGAATACATTCAATACCATCTGGCGAGGTTTGGAGATAAATTGGACAATTCTTCTCCCTTGTTTAACTTCTCCTTTTTCCACAAAAGCTAAAGCAATATCAAGTAAGAGATTTTGTTGAAGAGACAAAAAAGTTTCTCCTCCTATTCCCATTTCATCAGCATTAAATCGAGAGGGATCGGTTAATCTCCTCGCAATAGAAACAGCAAAGTCATATTCTTCGATTTTAACTAATTTTTTGGCGATCTCACCCCAGACTTTAACAATTTCAAAATCATCGCTTATTCTCTGAGAACTTTTCCATGTTTCTCGAATTGCTGTAATCTCTTCAAGATTTTCTATAATGCTCGTAAAAGCATCAGCTTGATACCATTGGAAAGGCAATTCAAGACTCGAAGCAGCATAACATCCTCGCACACCTTGGGCAAGTTTTAAGGCAGATTGTAACTCAGCAACTTGACTTAAATTATCGGCGATTTTAGCGAAAAGAGCGTATTCTAAATTATCACAAGAACCATTCGCTTCATAGCTTAAATATTCTTTTTCAGTTTTAGCAACTCCTACAGCTTCGAGGAGAAGTTTCCGAGCCGATTCTAACTCATTATCGGCAATTAAACCTGTTGCAACTTCGTTAAATACTTCGGCACGAGCGAGAGGAGAAGTAATATTTTTTGCTTCTGCTAAAGCGCGATCGCGATATGGCGATCGTGCCATCTCAATTAGCACATTTCGCAAAAACAAATCCCCATAATAGTGACTGTAAAACTCTTCTGGTTTCTGGTTATTATCATCTGTTTTTTGTTTACTTAATTCCAAAGCACGAGTAAAAACAATTTCAGCGCGATCGTTAAAACCCGCTTTTGCTAAACGATTGGCAATGTAAGCAATTGCCTCTATTTTATCACCGCGCTCCTCGCTCGCTTCGGCAATTTCTAAAGCGCGATCGAATAGTTGCGAGGCTTCCTCCTTAGCACCTGTTTCAGCTAAAATAATACCAAACTCGGTTAAGTGGCGATCGCGTTTTTCCGGCTGTGAAAAAGCAAGCGTAATGTCAGAAATACAGATAAATCCTAATGTCATTCCCAAAATATAAAAATTTGCTACTCGCATTTTCTTCTAAAAAATAAATTTTATGCTGGATTAACAAAAATCATTTAGATTGAGGGTGTAACCATTTGTAAAATACGCGCGTCAGTAAAGGCATAACGAAATAAGTTAAGATAAAAACAGTAATACCAATACTAATCAATTGGGGTAAAAATAAAGGCAGTGCTGCTAATAACGGATTGAGTACGATTCCGAGGACAGACGAACAAAGAAAAACACCTAACCAAACAATGATCGCTGTTTTGTAGCGAGGTGGGGACGTAACAGAAACACTTCCCGGTAGAGAAACTAAATTTTCTAAACCTGTAATAATTTGCACCTTTTCAGATTCTTGGATGAGGGGTTTAACGCAGTCGATCCATTTCTTCCTCTGATCGGACTTTAACCATCGGCAAAGTTGGGGATAGGTATTAAAACGAAGGATCGCCACATATTCATTGTGGCCTCCAGGTTTGGGTTTAATAACGGTAACACCATCGTGACCTGCAAATTCTTGCGCTGCTGCACCAATTCCTTTCAACCATTCTTCATAGCCTTCCTCACGACCCGGACGCACGAAGTGAGAAATAATTGCTGTCACTTTTTGATTTTCAGATGACAGGCGATCGCTTTGGGGAGAAGTCATAACTCAATGCGAAATAACAAAATAACAATCCTTGTTATTGATATTCTCATAACTTGAGAGGAAGTCAAAAAGAATTATTGGTTTTGTTAATTCAATACGCACCTTTTTTGCTGAGAATTGCACCAAAAGTTTGCAAAATTAATTTTAGATCGTAGCCAATTGACCACTTTTCTTGATAGTCTAAATCCATCTTCACAATATCTTCAAAATCCTTGACGGAAGAACGACCATTAACCTGCCATTCTCCGGTTAAACCTGGTTTAACCTGTAAGCGTTGCCAATGATAGTCATTATACTTCTCAACTTCATCGGGAGTTGGCGGGCGCGTCCCGACTAAACTCATTTCTCCTTTAAGTACATTCCAAAATTGCGGAAATTCGTCCAAACTGGTTTGACGCAAAAACTTGCCGACGCGAGTAATACGGGGATCGTTTTTATTTTTGAAAATGAAACCATTGGCTTGATTTTTAACCAGATGCTTGAGGCGATCGGCATCTGTCACCATTGAACGAAACTTCCACAGACGAAAGGTTTTACCGTTTAAACCGCAACGAATTTGACGATAGAAAAGGGGGCCTGGACTGGTAAAGTGGAGGGCGATCGCGATGGGAATGGCGATCGCGGCAGTTAAAACTAATCCCACCAAAGCGCCTAAAATATCGATCGCGCGTTTACTGGAATTTTTAACAGAGGCATGAGTTTTGACCTGCGGATTGAGATGACTTAAAGGAGAGTTGGTCCCGTTAGGAACGTAAGCAATCGTCGATCTCAGATTTGGGGAGAAGTTAGGAGAACTAATCACGGCGGTAGATACGAGAACTAGATAGGATTTTTACACCTTTATGCTTTAATCTTAGTCAAGTTCTCTGGAAAGAGCTAGAGTAAAAAAGGAACTTTACCAAATCTTTAAATAAATGCACGAAGGCTAGAACCGCGATCGCCTAATTTTCCCTAATTTAGATAAGCAATAGTCACTCCCGATCCACCTTCATTTTGCGGGGACAATTCAAAGCGATCGACTTGGGGATGACGTTCTAAAAATTCGTGAACCCCTTGACGCAAGCGCCCTGTACCTTTACCATGAATAACCCATAAAACCCCCGCTTGAGTCGCCGCAGAAATCGCTTTTTCGATTTGAGATTCTGCCTGAAATACCCGACTTCCGCGAATATCAACACTATTTTGAGAAGTTCGCACCATTGCGACTTTGGGGGGAGAAATTTGCACCATTTCTTTTTTCTTTTCTTCTCTTTTTTGCTTCTCTTTTTTCTCTTCTTTTGCGGTCTCCACTTTCTGCCCATCTAAAGATTCAATATCGGTAACGGGAACGCTCATTTTCATTAAACCAAATCGAACATTTAATTCAGTTCCATTGTCATCGATTCCTAACACTTCTGCGGTTTGTCCGAGACGAGGAATGCGAACTTTTTCGCCAACTTTGGGTTGATAACCGCGATCTGCATTAGGTGCAGCAAATTTAGGGGAATATTCTGCGTCAATCTGCTGAAGATTTTGGATTGCTTTTTGAGCTTTTTGCATAGTTTGCTGTTGGCTCAATTCTCGCATAACTTTAGTAATTTCTGCTTTAGCAGTGGCGATCGCATCATTAACGGCTTTTTGTTGCGATAATTTTAAAGCTCTTTCTCTTTCTTGCAAAGATTGTGCTTTTTGAGAGACTTCTTGATAAAATTTCTCAGTTTGTTGCAATAAATTCGCTGCTTCTTTGGCTTTTCCTTCTTGTTGTTTGCGCTGTTGTTCTAGCCCTACAATGGTTTTATTAATCTCTTGAGAAAATCCCCCGACGCGATCGCCAGCTTCTTTAATAATCTCTTCCGGTAAACCCAAACGCCCGGCAATAGTTAGGGCATTAGAGCGTCCTGGAATGCCCCACAGCAGGCGATAAGTGGGGGAAAGAGTAACATCATCAAATTCAACTGAGGCGTTCTCAAAGCGAGAATCTTGGTATTTTAAAGCCTTTAATTCGCCGTAATGGGTCGAGGCAATTGTGAGAGAAACGCGATCGCAAAGATAGTTTAAGAGAGCAATGGCAAGGGCGCTTCCTTCCGCCGGATCGGTGCCGGCTCCAATTTCATCGAGGAGGATCAGAGATTGAGGGTCTTTGGCGATCGCCTTGACAATGCGATCGATGCGGCGAATATGACCGGAAAATGTCGATAAACTTTGCTGCAAAGATTGTTCGTCGCCAATATCAGCGCAAACTCGACTAAACCAAGGCAATTCGACGGGTTCTCGGGCGGGGACGAATAAGCCTGTTTTCGCCATGAGTGCGGCTAAACCGACGGTTTTCAGGGTGACGGTTTTACCTCCCGTATTGGAGCCGGTAATGGCAACCACGCGAATTTCTGGTTTAATTTGTACGTCGATGGGAGTCACTTCTTGGCCTTGTTCGTGTTTGTACTGCCAAATGAGGAGGGGATGGCGCAGTTGGCGCAAGGCGATCGCTTCTTCGGGGTCGATAAAACGCGGGGGGTTTGCTTCTAACCAGAAACTATATCTGGCTTTAGCGGTGGCGAGATCGAGGCTGGTGGCAATGGCTAAGAGGCGTTCTAAATCTTCCTGAACGGCGGCTATTTTCTCCGTTAACCCCCTTAAAATCACTTCTTCTTCTGTTTTTTCCTGTCTCTGGGTTTGTCGCAGTTTATTGCCCAAATCAATGATGGCATGGGGTTCGATGTAGAGGGTAGACCCAGTGCTGGAACTATCGTGAACCACTCCTGGAATTGCATCTTTTTGAGGGGCTTTCACCGCGAGGACGTAGCGATCGCCTCTTTGAGTGATAGTGGGTTGTTGGATCGCTCCTCCTTGACGTTGAATGATACGCTGAAGGATGCCGTAAATCTTGTCTCGTAAGGATTTGAGCTTAGTGCGAATATTTGCGAGTTTGACACTAGCGCGATCGGTCACTTGTCCGCGATCGTCAATACAATGATGAATTTCTCGTTCGAGTTCGGGATAGGTGCGAACGGGGGATACTAAATTTTGTAGAGTGGGGATATTGTCGCGATCGTCGAGAACTCTACGAATACGGCGCATTCCCGCGAGAGTTGTGGCAATATCGAGGAGTTCTTCTCCCGATAGAGTCCCCAATAATTCTACCCGTTCTAGGGCGTTGCCAATATCTTTAATACCGTCGAAAGAGATGCTGGTGGTGGGTTGATTATCTAATAAATACGCCTCTTTGGTTTGTTCGAGAAGGGTTAAAGTGTCCTCTCGGCTGGCTGGGGGAGTGAGATGGCGGGCTGCGATCGCACCGAGTTTAGTGGCGGTAAAGGTGCTAAGGTGTTGGCACAAGCGCGGCCATTCCAGTAATTCTAGAGTCTCATCC
>NZ_JAYGHV010000309.1:0-12530 GCF_034932145.1 Spirulina sp. 06S082
TCTCCCAGCCAATCTCTTTTTTAAGAGATTGGATTCCCGATCGCGCCAAGCGGTGAATTACATAAGTCTTAGCGGTCATCCCCGTATTTGACCAAGCCCCCCAGTTGATACTCAGGGCAGGAAGTCCGAGTTGCTGGCGGAAATGAGCGATCGCATCGAGAAACCCATTGGCGGCGGCATAATTGGCTTGTCCTGCGGAACCCAGCAAAGCGGCAGCAGAAGAAAAGAGAACAAAACAATCAAGGTTTAAAGTTCGAGTTAACTGATGTAAGTTCCATGTTCCTTGCACTTTAGCCGCCATCACTGTCTCAAACCGCGCCCATGTTTGTTGTTGCAGCACCCCATCATCCAGTTGTCCGGCAAGGTGAAAGATGCCCTTGAGAGGAGGAAGGGGAGAGGTTTGGGGATTGAGGAAGGGGGAGAGGGCGGTTTTGCTTTCTGAAAAATTCCCTAGGTCAAAGGTGAGGATTTTGATCGCGATTCCCCTTTGGATGAGTTTTGCGATCGCCTGTTGTGCCTGTTCTGAGGGGGCATTTCGTCCGGTTAAAATGAGAGCGCGAACCCCGCGATCGCCCAGCCATTGCGCTAAATGCAATCCTAATGCCCCGAGTCCACCAGTAATGAGGTAACTGGCATGGAGATCGAGAGGAGACTGAGGCACTGAATCTTGGGAACAGGGGGGAGGCGTAATGACGATTTTGCCGATATTTTTGCCCTGCTGTAGCCATCGGAATGCCTCGATCGCCCGATCGCTGGGAAAAGAACGCAAGGGTAAGGGATGCAGTTGACCCGTTTGCAGGCGATCGGCAATCTGACTCAGTAAGGCTTGGATTTCGAGGGGGCGATCGCGAGTCACGGCCATAAGATCAATGATGTGATAGTCTACATCCGGCCGTTGACTTGCCATTTCTGCGGTTGACCAAATCCCCGTTTTGCCAATTTCGAGAAACCGTCCCCCCTTCCCTAAAGCCGATAAACTTTGGGGAATTGCTTCTCCGCTTAGGGAGTTCAAAACTAAGGTAACTCCTTCTCCTTGGGTTTTTGTCCTGATTTCGTCAGCAAAGTCAGGAATGCGAGAATTAAAGAGATGGCGAACGCCCTGCTGTCTCAGTTGCTCCCATTTCTGAGGGGAAGCGGTAGCAAAGACTTCTGCCCCGACCTGTTGGGCGATCTGCACAGCGGCCTGTCCTACGCCTCCGGCGGCTCCGTGAATGAGAACGCGATCGCACCTTTGAATCTTGCCGATCTGACGCAGGGCATAATCAGCCGTGAGGAAAGCAATAGGAAGGGTTGCAGCTTCTGTTGGGGTTAAATTCGTTGGTTTCGGTACGACCAAAGCGGCAGGGACAGTGATAAATTGGCTGAAGCTGGCGGGGGCATTGCCTTCTGTCCTACTCCCGGAAATTGCCAGCACCACATCCCCCACACTGACATTTTTGACGGTTTCAGCGATCGCCACCACTTCCCCCACGCATTCTAGTCCCAAAGCGCCTGCATCTCCGGGATAGACTCCCAAGACATTCAACACATCACGAAAATTTAAGCCCGTTGCTAAGACCCGCAGTTCGACTTCTTCCGCTTCCGGGGGACGACGGGATACAGTGCGCCATTGTAGCTGTTCGAGACTGCCTCGGGTGGGAATCTGGAGTTGTAAGGCGGTCGAGACTTCTCTAGAGGGGGGGAACGGTGCAGGGTGCAAACGAGCTTCGTAGCGGATTCCTTGACGATAGGCGATTTGGGTGGCCGGGGAGGGAGAGTCCAAAGCGAGTAAAATGTCTTCAATACTTTGGTAGTCTTCTCTCTCTGGGTCAAGATCGAGACAACGACAGTTTAATTCTGGATGTTCTCGGGCAATAGTCCGAGCCATTCCCCACAGAGGGGCTTGGGAGAGGGAGACGCATTCTGTTCCTAAAATCCCCTGTACGCCCTGCGTTACGACCCAGAGTTGAAAGGAATCGGAAAGGTTGGGAGAGGCAATCAAGGCTTGCACCCAATGCAATAACCCCTGACAGGTTTGGCGCACCCGATCGCTCAATGTCTCACTATCTTCTTCCTCAGAACTCGGCTGGATTGCATAAATGATTCCTTGCCAATGGCGATCGCGGGATATCTGCGTCCATAAATCTTGGCAATGATCGGGGTTCTCTAAATTGATGCACGGGGGGTTTCCTTGTGGCGTTTCGGTTCTGTCGGACAGCAGGCCAATACAGGAATAATGCCGATCGCTGAGGGTTTGAACAATTCTTTGTAAGCGGGTGGGACAGTCGGCAACGATCAACCAATCTCCTGATCGGGTTGGGGGGGAACTCTTGATGGGGGGAACGGGAATCCATTGCACTCGATACAGCCAATTTTGCCAAGGGGTTGCTAGGCGATCGCTTTGAATGGCTCGGGAGGATAAACCGTCGATGGAGACCAAGAGGCGACTCATTGCATCATAAATCCGCACATTTGCCGTAACAAGGGATCGATCGCTCCGATCAGGCTGAAGTTGCACGTCACTCCAAAGGTAGGATTCTGGCGACCTTGGTAAGGGGGAATAGCAGTGGAGGGAATCTATTGCGATCGGCACATAGGCATCGCTGACATCGGCGATCGCAGCTAAGACCACCTGTAAACAAGCATCGAATAGAGCGGGGTACAGGATATAATCAGCGCGATCGCTCTCTATGGCTTCGGTGAGTTGAATTTTCCCCAAGGCCCGATCTTTGCCACACCACAAGCTAGAAATTCCTTGGAATGCCGCCCCATACTGCAGGCCAACCTGTTCCCAGTGGGGATAGGGATTCGTGGTAACTTTAGTTGGGGATTGTTGCAATGGCTCGAGGGCGATCGCGGTGTTGGTGACGTTCTCAGCCGGAAGGATTTTCCCCTGACAGTGCAATGTCCAGTTTTCCGAGGTTTCTCCAGCACTATAAATCTGAAAACGATAGGTTTTTCCGTCAGGATCTAGAATGGTTTGCAAGGAACAAGACTGCGCTGACAGGGAAAGCGATCGCTCGAAACTGACGGCGTGAAGCGTCAGGGTCTTGGTTTTAAGGGCGATCGCTCCGGCGGCGAGGGCCATTTCTAGATAAGCAGTCCCCGGAAACAAAACGCGATCGCCAACCCGATGATCCGACAAAAATGGGGGACGATCTTCTGTGAGGGTTTGTTGGAACAGTTTTTGCGCTAAGGGTGTGGACAGGGGAGAACCTAACAGGGGGTGTCCGGAAGGAGGGGGAGGGGTGAATCGCTGTTTCTCGGGGGTCAACCAATAACGCTGTCGTTGGAAGGGATAAGTCGGCAGGGCAATCCGACCACAAGATCGATGTTGGTAAAAGGTTGACCAGTTGGGGGAATGTCCGCGATCGTACAGTTGAGCCAGTGCGGACAGCATCTGTTGTCGATCGGCTTTTTCAGGATGCAGACTTGGCAACCAATGACAATCTGGAGAAGGAAGAACCGATTGCCCGAGGGTTGATAACACGGGACGAGAGCCGCACTCTAAAAATAATCCGTACTTTTGACGATACAGGGTTTCCAAGCCTCGGGCAAAGCGAACGGGCTGACGAATCTGATTGACCCAATAAGCGGGGGTACTGATGAGATCGGCCGTTGCGAAATCTCCGGTGAGGGTCGAAACAATCTCGATCTTGGGGGGCGCATAAGCGATCGCTTCTGCCACTTGGCGAAATTCAGCCAAGATTGGGGTCATTAAGGGAGAATGGAAAGCATGGGAGACTTTAAGGGGTTTGCTGGCAATTCCTGCTTGTTCGAGTTTGGCGATAATCCCAGCGATCGCTGCTTTCGGACCCGAAAGAACCGTACTTTCAGGCCCGTTGAGGGCTGCGATCGCCACTTCTGAGGGAGGGGTGAGAAATTCTTGCACCCGTTTTTCCTCAGCCCGCACCGCCACCATCCCCCCAATATCCCTCGGTAAAGATTGCATCAGCCGCCCTCTCGCCGCAATTAAATGCAGGGCATCCTCTAAACTGAAAATTCCCGCCAAACAAGCGGCTACATATTCCCCAATACTGTGACCGAGTAAAACCGTCGGTTGAATGCCCCAAGCCTGCCACAGTTGGGCAAGGGCGTATTCTAGGGCAAAGAGGGCGGGTTGCGTATTTGCCGTTTCTGCCAATTGTGCTTCTGCTTCAAGACTTGTCTCCTCGGGATAAAGGAGAGACAAGAGATCGATATTTTCCGCTTGGAGAATTTCCCCGCAGCGATGGAGAGCCTCGCGGAACACAGGCTGGGTCTTGTAGAGTTCTTGTCCCATCCCCACATATTGAGAACCCTGTCCCGTGAAGAGAAACACGATGTCTTCTTCCCGTTGGCTCGTCCGTCCGGAAATCGAAATCCCCGCTTCCCCCTCGAGCCAACCTTGCAGTTGTTCCTGCATTCCCCGGTGAGAGTCCGCAATGCAAGCCAGCCGATGGGAGAAATGCGATCGCTGGGTACTAGCTGCAACGCAAATCTCCCCCAAATCCACATTTTCTACATCTCCTAAAAATGCTTGATAGCGTCGAGCCAGTTCCTTTAATGTGGGTTCGCTTTTGGCAGAAAGAACTAAAAGTTGATTGAAAGAGGACAAAACAGAAGAAGATTCTCGTCTTGGTGTCTCTTTTAATACCAAGTGAGCATTCGTTCCCCCAAATCCAAACGAATTTACCCCCATGTAAAGCGGAAATTCCTCCTGAGAAAGAGGCATTAATTCTGCCTGTACTTGAAGCCGCAACGTTGCAAAATCGATCGCGGGATTGGGTTGGTGATAGTGTAAGCTCGGGGGGATCTCTCGGTATTTCAACATCAGAGCCGCTTTGATGGCCCCCGCAACTCCGGCGGCAGTTTCAGCATGGCCGATGTTGGTTTTCACCGAACCGATCCGACAGGGACGATCAGGCGCTCTTCCTCGTCCCAAAACTTCTCCTAGGGCTAATGCCTCAACAGGATCTCCCAGTTTTGTCCCCGTTCCGTGAGCCTCAACATAACAGACTTGTGTTGGATCGATTCCGGCTCGTCGATAAGCCTCTCGCAAAACTGCCGCTTGTGCCTCGGGGTTCGGTGCTGCCATCCCTTGGCTGCACCCGTCTTGGTTGACTGCGGTACTGGCGATCGCTGCATAAATGGGGTTTCCATCTGACCGCGCTTGATGGAGGGGTTTCAAGAGCAATAAACCTGCCCCCTCACTGCGAACGTAGCCATCCGCATCTGCTGCAAAACTCTGACAGCGACCGCGACCGGACATAAATCCCCCTTTAGAAAATCCTACGGTCACTGTCGGTAAAAGTAAGATATTGACTCCACCCGCGATCGCCAAATCAGATTCTCCCTGCCAGAGACTCTGACAGGCCAAATGGATCGCCACCAAGGAAGAAGAACAGGCTGTATCGACGGCAAGGCTGGGTCCTTTAAAGTCGAAAAGATAAGAGAGGCGATTAGCCGCAATACAGTTCCCGGTTCCCATCGTGGCGTAGGGATCGTTGACAGGTTGCTGCCAAAGCATGATGGAATAGTCATGGGTGCCAATGCCAATAAAAACCCCAGTGTTTGAACCCCGCAGGTTGCCCGGAACTTGTCCGGCATCTTCTAGGGTTTCCCAAGCGACTTCCAACAATAATCGCTGCTGGGGATCCATACTGGAAACTTCTCGGGGGGCAATGCCAAAAAATTGGGGGTCAAAGCGATCGACTTGCTCTAGAAAACCTCCCCAACGGGTGTTGGCTTTGTTGGGTGTAGAGGGATCGCGATCGTAAAACCGCTCCACTGACCAGCGAGAAGGGGGAACTTCCGTAATCGTATCGACCCCGTTACGAATGGACTGCCAAAAGGTGGCGGGGGTATTGATCCCACCGGGATAGCGGCAGCCAATACCAATAATTGCGATGGGTTCGGGTGGTTCAAATTGTTGGCGCGAAGGCATTTCAGGGAACAGTTATCAGTTATTAGCGATCAGTTACCGACCGCTAAAGGGAGAGTATATTAAAGCGAAATCTATTATAAGGCTTTCTGTCGGGCAAGTTGAGCCTGCCATGTTTCCAGCAGTCGCGTGACGGCGGCTTCTTCGCCATAGGAAACCGCATCTTGCCGACCTTGTTGCCCCATTTTCCGGCGCAGAGGGGCATTTTCGACCAAACGTGCGATCGCCTGCTCAAAACTGTCGCGATCACGGGGGGTGAAGAGGAGACCATTTTCCCCGTCGCGAATGAGGGTGACAACTCCCCCTGCCCGAGGGGCGATCGCGGGAATTCCGGCAGCAAAGGCTTCTAAAACGGTCAACCCGAGGGTTTCTTTTTCCGAGGCAGTAATGTGAATATCACTATTGAATAGCAGGGCCGGGATCTCGGCAGGTGGAATGCGTCCCAAGAGATGGATGGGAAACCCGATCGCTTGTCGCATTCGTTCGATTTTCCCTCGCATTTCCCCATCCCCGGCAATAAGGATGGCAAGGCGATCGCGCCAAGTGGGTTGATTTTTCACCCCCTCTTGCAGCGCTTGCAGGGTAAATCCCCAGCCTTTATCGGGGGTCAGTCGTCCCACAAACACTAATTTTACTCGGGTTTGCAGGTCGTCGATTCCATATTGGGTTTGAAAAAAGTGAGGATCTTGGAGTTGGGGGACAAAGGCATCGAGATCGATGCCTAAAAAGCGATCGCAGATAATGTTCCGCACTCCCATTCTTTCAATGCGATCTCGAGCGCTCGGGCTAGAAACTAACGTTGCGTCATAGGCGTGAAAAACTCGCCGCATCACTTGGGCAGATCCCCATTGGATCGCGGCGATCGCCGGACCGGGGAGGGGGAAAAAATCCTCAATATAGTCGATAAAATTGGTATGGTAGAAACCCGTGCAGGGAATGCCTTGCGCTCTCCCATAAGCGACTCCCGGTGCTGTCCACAACCCGAGAAAGATGCGATCGGGTTCGTCAACGTGAACGATATCTGGCTCAAAGGCTTGTAATTCTTGCTGGAGTCGAGCCTTGGCAGCACGTCCTAAGTTGCGCTCAAATTCAACTCCCATAAAGGATTCGCTGGGTAAACCCACCACTCGCACCCTAGGATAGATTTCCCCGATCCAATCTTGCCAGTGAGGATAGATGGCAGCAAGGGAACGATAGTCTGGACAGAGAATCAAAACCTCATGTCCCCTTGCTGCAAGGCAACGTGCACGGCGATCGAGGGACACCGTGACTCCATCTATAACGGGTAAAAATCCTGAACTAATCGTGGCAATTTTCATCAGCGATCGCAATTCTCGGCTGCAAGGAGGGACATTTGTTCCAAACGGTTTTCCCACTGGATGGCCTCGCGCTTGCTACCTTGGACGTAGGGAGACCAAGCGATCGCTTGAATCATCATCCGATTTAAGCAAGAGAAGGGAAAGCGTAGGGGTCGCACAACATCGACGAATAAGACCACACGGATCTCATCGGTGAGATTCCATGCTTCATGGGGTCGGGTATCATCAAAAATGAGGCTCTTTCCTTCTTGCCAGTAGCGGGTTTTTCCACCCACTCGCAACCCACAGGCATGAGAGGATTGGGGAATTTTTAAACCCAAATGATAGCGTAGAACCCCTTTATAGGGTCCGCGATGTTCCGGGATCTGTTTATGGGGTAATAAAATTGAAAAAAAGGCAGTTTTCATGCCCGGAATTTGTTCAATGAGGCGGGTGGTTTGAGGACAGCGACGGCAGTTTTTTTCCGCTTTGAACCCGTATCCATATAAAAAATAGGTTTTCCATAAGTCATCGCTAGTAATGTCATACTGATCGGCGGAAATATCTTGAAAGTTGGGCAGAAAATTGACAACTTTGAGGAGGTCATCGACTTCTTGGCGAATAATTTGCCAGTTGACCTCAATTTGGGGAATCCAAGGGAAGCGATCGCACTCAAAAAAGGCAGCATCTTCAATGAGGGATTGCTTGGCGATATGTGCCTCGATCGCCCGTAGCATCGTTTCTCCGTGCTTGACGACAAATTGATGGTGCTGGCGATTGAGTTTTGCGAGAAACTTTTGTATCCAATTCATTTCAATTATCAATTATCCAGAGGGTGAGACCTAACTGACTGGGAATTAATTTAATGGGTTCGTAAACTTGTTGCAACTTGCCGATTTGCAGAGTTTGAACGGCGCTTTTCATGGATGGAGAAGGATTGAACAAAAAAGTGGTTTGTTGGGGATTAACCGCGTTTTCCAACCATGCTTCATGGGAAAGATGAGGAGGCCTAATCTGGATGCTGACATCAGGATCGAGTTGATAGCTGAGGGAAATTAAATCTTGAATTTGTCCGACTTCGCCGAGAAACTGGGGCGATCTCGCTTGGTTCAAAAGATGGACAATAGCAGGATTGCTCAAATTACGGCTTTTCTGGTAGTTGGAGGTGCGATCGAGACCCACAACACAGGAAAGTAAGCTAACAGAGAGAATGGCAACAATGATGAAGCGTCCCACGGGAATGGGAAAGGGGAGAGCGATCGCTTTGGGTAAAGTCCTTCGATCGGCAGTGAAATAGCTGCATAAATAGGCAACAGCAATCGATGCACCTAAATGTACTGGCATTAAGTAACGGGTGGTTGCGGCAGCTTGTCCATTGCGAATCAGGTCAATGGCGAGTAAAGTGAGTGGCGTGGAGATCCCCCCCATCAGCACAAATAACCCGAGGGATCGCGGGGCATGACGCAAGAGAAAATAAGTCGCATAACCAATACAGGAGACCGTCGCGATCGCCACAACAATTTGGATTCCCATGATTGCAGGCATTCCCGCCGCCACTGGAACATCAAAAAAGAGGACGGCTAGACTGTAAAACCAGACTCCCAATATTGCCCAGAGGGGCATGGGCATCTGCATCCACGTTGTATTGTTTTGTAAGGTCGGCCAAGCTGCGATCGCCACCCAACACCACGGCAAAAAGACAAAGAAGGCGATCGCTGTTGTCAACAGATACATTCGTCGTCGTTGGGGATAAAGCCAGATCGCAGCGCATCCCTGTCCGAGTACGACAAATAGAGTGAGCAGGGAAGTATAAAGGCTAAGAATTAAACAGAGGGTATAAAAGAACCAGCCCTTGCCTTGTTCCAGCGATCGCCATAAAAATCGCTGTAACAATATAAGTAACAAAATCCACAAGCTATAAGGCCGGGCTTCTTGGGCATAGGCAACGAACAATGGAGAAATGGCAAACAGTCCCATCGCCAGCCATCCCACCAGTTTTCCAGCTTCCGTCGTGTCTTGGCGGGGGGTCGCGAAGAGCGATCGCCCCAACCCGTACATAGCTGGCAATGCCAACAGGCCGAACCCAACTGACAAACTCCGCATTGCTGTCACCGAAGTCCCAAAACATTCTGCCCAAATTCGCGCCAGTAGAAAATAAAGGGGACTATGTTCGGGACTTTGCCCGAGTACCTGCAAGAGATGAAACCAAGGGAGATCGCGCCGGATCTGTTGAAACTCGAGCAAGTCTGCCGGACTCAGAGGCAGTCCAGTTGCCAGTGATCGGGCCACCTCATCCCGCAGGTACCCGGACACCCGCATTGAGGTTGCCACTTCATCCACCCAATAAATGGGGCGATCGAGGTGGGCGATCCGAAAGGAGATACCCAACCCAGCAAGAATTAAGGCAATGCAGCCCCAAATGGGAATCTGAACGTGCTTTTTGGTTTGGCTAGGGTTCATGAACGGCAATCTCAATTTGCGTACTGCTCAATAAAGTCTTGAATAGCAGTGGTATAGCGATCGCCTCCCAGACGGGGAAGATTGGTATGTCCGCCTCCTTCGATCAAGACCCGTGTTTTCGCAGTTGGGATGGCATTATACAAGATTTGGCTCGAGGTGGGGGGGATTTCGCGATCAGCCGTTCCCCAAATCGCCAGCACGGGAATTTGCAGATCCCTCACTTTCTCGAGGGAGTCAAAATGTTGGTTGAGAAGCCAGTCTACGGGCAATAACGGCAATCGAGAAGCGGCTACGACTCTCATGGACGGAAAGGGACTCTCAACAATGATTCCCGCCGCATCGGGATGGCGAATGGCAAGGTGAAATGCGATCGCGCTGCCGAGGGAGCGACCGTAAATGATAATACGCTGGGGGGGAATCCCTCGCCTTTCGGTCAGATAGCGCCAAGCTGTTTCTGCATCTTCATAAACCCGTTTTTCGTTGGGAAACGGGCCAGAACTGCGCCCATAACCCCGATAATCAAGCAAAAAGAGACGATATCCCAATTGCTGTAAGATCCGAGTCCGAGCCACTAAATCCCCCACATTGCTACCATTGCCATGCAAATAGAGGATTGTGGGTGTGTTTTCTGTGTCCGAGGGAATCCACCAGCCATGAAGCTGATCCTCCCTAACGGCTAAAAAAACATCTTCATAAGCCATCCGAACATCGGTGGGAACACTTTTAATATGAGTAGAGGGAAAGAAGATGAGTCGGGTTTGATAACGCCAGAGTAGGAAACACAGAAGCAGATAAAAGCCAGCGATCGCAACCAACCCTCGGATAAAATACCGACTCCATTTTTCCAATTTCCTCACGATCTGCTATCCTCCATATTCACAAAACCCAAAACCCACGATGACCTCAAAAATCAAGATTCCCGCTTCCCGCTTCCCGCTCATTGATAATTGATAATTGTTCATTGAAATGGCACGACACCAATATAACCAACCGAAAGCACTCGGCTTACTGAATCGCTGCTCTTGCTGGGGTGCGATCGTCGTCGCTGCGATCGTCAGTGGCTTTATGGGAACACCTCTCCAAGCAGCAGAACGCATTCACTTTCAGTACGGCCCTTTTGGGTTTTCCGTGACTCGCCAAGACTTAGAACAGTTTGCCGAGACGGGAACAATGGCAGGCACGTTAAAAATGCTACTCTCCCAAACACAGCCCGAGTTCCAACAACAACTACGCCTTGCCCTCCAAGCCCGCTATGAAGTCGATCCGGTTTTGGCCAACCGTTTTTCTTACACGAGTTCCGGACAACAATTATTACAGGAAATTGGAACGACGATCCAAACCGAATCGAGACAGAATGGGTTTTATGCGCTGCGATCAGCCCTGACTCTAGCGGCTTTAGATCCGGACGGACTGACAATTCTCAATTTTGTGAAGCATTTGCCCACCAATCTTTACATTGATGTGAAACAGGCCTTGGCACTCGCGAGTGAGTTGCAAAATTTACTGGCCGAAACCCGACAAATTGTATGGCAAATGGCAGAGGAAACCGACCAGATCGCAGACTCCGAATCTGAGATCGATTTTACTGCTCTGGAAAATCCCAAGCAATCGGGGGATTGGCCGATTTCCAAGCAGACTTTACGCCTTTATGATCGCGATCGCGATCGCGACCTCGTCGTCGATCTCTACATTCCCCAGTCTTCCCTCTCTCGTTCTCCCCGCCCTATTATTGCGATCTCCAATGGCTTGGGAGCCAAGCGCAGTCGGTTTGAGAAACTGGCAAGGCATTTAACCTCTCACGGATTTGCTGTGGTGATTCCTGAGCATCCAGGCAGCGATCGCCAGAGGTTGAGGGAATTTTACGAAGGATTGCACCGAGAAAACTTTGCTGCTACAGAATATGTGGATCGCCCTCTCGATATCAGTTTCCTACTCGACGAACTCGCTAGGCTCAATTCTGAACGGTTTGGCAATCGTCTCGATCCCGATCGCGTTGGGGTCTTTGGTTATTCGTTTGGGGGAACCACTGCCCTTGCCCTAGCAGGAGCAGAGATTGATCTCACTCATTTACAACAAGCCTGTGTATCTGAGTCAGGTATTTTAAATATTTCTCTACTGTACCAATGTCGCGCTCTTGAATTGTCCTCCTCTTTGCCTAAATTATCAGATGAGCGTATTCAAGCGATCTATGCGTTTGTTCCCTTTAGTCGCAGTATCTACGGTCCCCAAGGCTTGGCACAAGTGAACAAACCCGTGTTTTGGGAAGCTGCTGAACAAGATATCCTCACCCCTCTTGCCATCGAACAAATCCCCGCTTTTTCATGGTTGCCGGAAAATCGTGATCGCTATTTGGCAGTAACATCAGGACTGCCTCATGCTCGCCTCACTTTAAATGTTCTCAATCGCCTCACGAATCAAAATATTGCTTGGGAAGAAATTGAACCGATCGCCGAAACTTACCATCAAATGTTGAGTCTTGTCTTTTTTCAAGTTCACCTCAAAAACAATGAGGCCTATCGCCCCTATCTGGGAGCGAGGGGAATCCAGTATCTTGAAGAAAAACCCTATCGCATCAATTGGCGAGGGGGAAATTTCCATCCGTGAAATCGATATCTTCCTTATAAACATTTGGTATCTAACAAAACATAATTTTCCGTAGACACAACCCCACAAGCTGACATTTTTGTGGCGATCGTCGGCTGCAATCCCTGTTTTAATTGAGTCATGATGGTTTTAACTTGCTCTCGAGCCTCACTCTGCATTAACCAATCTTGCTGTAAATACTCGGGTTCAAATGCCGATCGCTCAATCAAGAAAAAATCGATTCCGGCGCGATCAGCCAGTCTTTGCACATCAATGAGGTTCGGACT
>NZ_JAYGHV010000310.1:0-12211 GCF_034932145.1 Spirulina sp. 06S082
CGAGATATCGAATACCCGCGAATTTCCTCCCCCATCGACGACAATTTTGCTCCCTCCATCCAGGGTTAAATTATTCGTTGCCCAATTTATCTCTCCATCTGTCCCGTCCCCTGTCCCTGCAAGGGTAATCGTGCCACTCACCCCAAACGTAATCATGTCTCCTGCTGCTGCATCGGTTTGAATCCGTTGTCGCAACGACCCCGCCCCTGTATTATTCAGATTCGTTACCGTCAGGGTTGCTAATTTCCCATCCCATCCTGAAAGCGTCTCTGCCTCAAAAGGATTCCCTATTTCTATACTTCCCGTGCTGGCTTCTAACGTCCAATCACCGCCATAGTTCGCACTTCCCGTCGCATTCGTCGAAGCCGCTACATCTGCCCCCGTTAAATGCGCTAAATCTCCAATGAGGGCTTGTCCCGCTTCTCCTAATGCCGTAAAACAACTGTAGAGCAAGATATCTGCCCCTTCATCCAGGGATTTTGCCCAAGTTGCCAACTGTCCGGCATAGTTGTTGATATTCTCATTCGTTACCCAAGTTTTTCCTAACCAGAAGTTGCCTTCGTGTCCTTCTGCGGTTATTGCTATTCCGTCTAATTCTCCGTCTACTTCTTCCAGTTTCTCTGTTATTGCTGCAATTCCTTCTTCCTCGCGACCAATAATACTCGATATCGTTCCTGCTGCTGCACCATAAAGCAAGTCTTGGGCATTATCGGCACGAGAATCAATGACGTTGAGTATATTCGTTCCTCCTGCTTCAGGAAACCGCACCACGGTGGTATCGCCTTGAATTAAACTTGGGTCTGTTGGAGTAACAACTCCTGCTGCCATCAGGTTAATATTTTCGGCGTTGACTTCTCCTGCTATGACTGTATCGCCTTCGTTTACGGCTGTATCGGTTCTGATTAACCGCACTGTGCCATCGGCTTCTATTATCACTTCATTAGCATGACCGATTTCACTGCCTCCGGTAATATAACGGGGGATGTCTACGGCTCTTATTCCCGTTAGATTTCCGGGTATATTAACGCTTCCTTCGACGGGGGCGGCATCGAGGACAAGGTTCACCACCATACCTTCGTGAGAGAGTCGAACTTGATTTTTACCTGGAATGGCGGCGAGGGTGATGTTTCCTCCTTCCGTCTCGACGGTGCCGGTGGAGATTATTCCTCCTCCTACCATCCAGAGACTTTCTCCTGGTTTGACGGCGAGGTTGGCTTCGTTGACGATCCAACTGGGGTTATTTTGGTCAAATATTAAACTTGTCGGATTGCCAATTAAGGTGCTGTAGTTGTTGTTTCCGTAGGCATTGAAGTAGTTGTTCCCAAAGCCGATTCTCGTGGCGGTTGTGGCTCCAAAACTGCCTGGTACGTCTAAACTTGCTCCTTGGGTGAAGACCCATCCGGAGGGGTTCATCAGGAACAGGTTTGAATTGCCTCCGGTGAGTTGGATTAACCCTTGAATGATGCTGGGGTTTCCTCCGGTTACTCTTCCCACGACGTTGAGGATGTTGGGGTTGGAGAGGAAGTTGGCGATTTCTTGGGGGTTTAATCCGAATTCCTGAAACGAGTGGAATAAATTGGCTCCGGCTTGGGTGCCGCCGTTAATATGGTAGGTGTTACCGTTGTAGTTGATTATTGTCCCGGTGCCGTCGGGGGCTGCGGTTATGGATGTTTGCGCCTGGGCGGTGAGGGGTTTTGCTCCGATTAACCAAGTTAACAAGAGGAGAGACAGGAGTTTCGGCAGTTTGAGTTGTTTCACGATGGGAGGAACCGGCAATTATTCGTTTTTTAGTATAATCCCTGAAAGTTAGATAGTCTATTTTTGTAGGATTTCTTTATAATTTACTCTTCGGGAGAGAATATTTTTTAGTTGTCGCGATGAGTGTAGTTTTCAGAGAACTTTCTTGTTTCCAGTTCTTCGCAGGTTATCTTAGAATCCGCATGAATACTATTATTAAAAATCTAGGGCAGGCGCAAGCATTTGCCCTGTACGTTGGGTTTGGGAGTAGGGGTGCAATGCTTGCACCCTGAAATTATGAATGCTTGCACCCTGAAATTATGAATGCTTGCACCCTGAAATTATGACCTATTATTTATTAAGATTTGATATTATTTTGGCTTGCTAATCCGATCGCGCTTCATCGGGTAAATAATCAAGATCGAGAATATCATCGAGAAGAAAAGGACAATCAGAGGGAAATATTTTGAGCGGTAAACCTGTTTCATCTGCTGCTAGTTTTCGCGATTGTTGATAGCATTTACCCAAACTTTCTTGCAGCAAAGATGTTAAACTGGGGCTGATTTCTAGGGCATCTTCAAGATGTTGACGATGTTTGCTAATGGTATAACGCCAGCTATTTGTTCTTTTCTCAGGTTGATAGCGATATTTGAGCAAGTGCATCAACAAAATTCTCAGATTACTTTTGAGTGCATTTTTCTCGCTTCGTCCCATCCCTTCTATCTCTGCAATTAAGTTTTCCCAATCAACTTGTAATAATTTTTGCTCCCGCAATAACATTACAGTATCTTCTAACCATAAATTAAAATCCTGTTCGTATAAAGTTAGTTCCTGCGATCGCACTTTATTAACCATCTCAAATGATTCCTTTTCTGGCAATACCTAGTATAGCCCGATCCTTGTCGGTCTGCATTAATTGGACTCGCTCCCGATCGCCTCATCTTAAATACATTCGATTCAGTATCATTGCAGAAAGCGGCGATCGCCAACCAGAAACAAAATTATTTAATTTTAAACCAACCGTAATATCCCAATAACAACATATTTTCCATAAAACTTTGTTCGCGTCCCATAAATTTCAATATCAACTAAACGACGATCTTTTCGCTGTCCTTTAAACCGACAGGACAAAATCGGATTATAGCCTTGAACGCATTGAGAAAAGATTTCTGCAACCTGATGATAATGGGTTGTTGCTACTACCTTGAGAATTGATTTTAAAGTGACCAATTCCCCAAATTCATAACCAAAAATCTCTGCAATTCTGGTATTGGCATAGAGAAATTTGCCATTTTCTGCTATAATATAAAATCCCAAATGAGCCAAGTCTTGCTCTTCTTCCTTAAAATTTTCTTCTTCTTCCTTTTGTGCTGCCCGTTGTTCTTCTTTCTTTCCATGTTCTCTCACATAGAGACGGGCGTTGTCTAGCGCTAGTGCCATTTGACGAGCGCACATCTGCATTAAATCCGACAAATCTTCGTTAAAGTGATTAGGCTCAGAATGAGTGAGAGTGAGAATACCGAGGAGAACTTTGCCTCTGAGAATGGGGACGCAGAGGGCAGAACCCACCGTATAAGGCTGATCGGGAAGAGTGATCCAGCGTTCGTCCTTGCGCGTATCTGCAATTAAACCCACCTGACGGCGTTCGACGACCCATCCCGCTAAACCACTATCAAGAACTTTACCAATGAGATGTTCTTTTTGTTCCTTAATGGTCGCCCCGCGAGCAAGAATGCTTTCTGTGACGGCTCCTTTAGAGTTCAGTAAAAACAAGCTACTTTCGTGAGCATCTGTGAGTTTAACGGAAATTTTAATTGTCGTTTGTAACATCGATCGCAGCATTAAGCGTCCCGTTGCGGTTTGCCCAATAACCACTAAAGATCGCAGCATTTCATCTTGGGCATCAAAAGCAAGTTCTACTTTACGAAGACGCTCAATTTCCCGCAATACCTCTTCTTTGGGTCGCTGTAGGAGTTGGTCTGGTGGTAGCTTGGATAGAAGGCGATCGCGCATATTTCCCCCTTGACTGGCACTATGTCGGCGCTTGTAAATGCGTTAAAAATTGCGCTGATACTCTTCTAGCAAGTCCATTAAATCGACTTGACAGGGGAGAGGAAGTAAATCGAGAAGCGGTATTTCGCGCTTACCCCCACCAACTTTGATGGGGATATTTTGCAAAATTTGGATAACGCTATCTTCATTGAGTCGATTTTCTTCCAGTAGTGGATACACCCCTTGTGCCACCAGGATATGCAGCTTGGCATCGGCGAGATACAAGTGCCATTTGGCTATATCAATATAGACGTTTTTGCCGATCTCTGCTGCGAGTTTTTCAATTGCTTCGGTTGTCTGAGAATTAGCCATGATTAAGAATGAGCGTAAGAATTAGCCTAGCTATCGGATTTTGGAGAATAGTCCGCGATCGCCGCAATATAAAGTAAATGTAGCAAAACAATCGCCAGCCAACTGAGGGTAAACCCAGTTTCCCAAGGCCAATGGACGTTTTTAATCCCCGAAACAAACCATAAACCAGAGTTAATCATTAGATAGATACCCACGTGAATGGCAAAATTCATGCGATCGTCTAAGCGGCGATACTCAGGGTCCTTGCGATCGGGTTGGCGCGGCCAGCGAGGGGGCATGGTTTTCTCCTTACTTAAAGATTCTTGATAAATATGCTTTTGGTAATGTTTTCATCTTGACATATTCTCTGGCTTTGTTTGCATTTCTCGCTGGTAATCGCCAGACTTCCCCCCGGTTTTTCGCAATAGGTAAATCTCTTCGATCGCGATCGCCTTTTCAAGGGCTTTAGCCATGTCGTAGAGGGTCAATGCAGCAACGGAAACGGCGGTTAATGCTTCCATTTCGACTCCGGTTTCGGCTTTGGTTTTAACGGTGGCTTGAAGGCGATATCCTGGCAATTCGCGATCGGGTTCAATTTCTACGGCTATTTTACTCAAAGGGAGGGGATGGCAAAGGGGAATTAATTGGGAGGTTTGTTTGGCGGCCATGATTCCTGCTAGTTTTGCTGTGGCGATAACATCCCCTTTGGGGGCATTTCCCGCTTCTATGGTATCCAGGGTCGATAGGGACATTCGCACCCGTCCTTGGGCGATCGCCTCCCGTTGTGTTGCGGTTTTGGCGGAAACATCCACCATTTGCACCTGCCCTTTTGCGTCGAGATGAGATAATTTTTCAGACATCTTGCTTTATTCAGAAAAACAGTGCTATACTCGTTAAGCGTTGCACGAGTGCAGCATTTTTACTAGGGACTGTAGCTCAGTGGACTAGAGCACGTGGCTACGGACTACGGTGTCGGGGGTTCGAATCCCTCCTGTCCCGCTTTAACTAAAACCTTACAAAATAACCTCAAAAAACATCACTTCAAGTTTAGGAGATATAAAGTGGTAACAATTGCAGTAGTTTATTTTTCAGGTTCTGGTCATACCCATTTAATGGCGGAAGCTATTGCTGAGGGTATAGATCGCGTCACCGAGGCTCAATCCGAACTGTTCAGAATTACAGGAGAACAAATTGAGAAAGGTCGTTGGCGCAATGATGAACTGTTAGCTAAACTAGATACAGTCGATGCGATTATTTTTGGTTCTCCTACTTATATGGGCGGTATTGCAGCACAATTTAAAGCCTTTATTGATGCAGCTAGTGCCTCTTGGTTTGCCCAAAAATGGAAAGATAAAATTGCGGCAGGTTTTACTCATTCCGGTTCTCCCAGTGGCGATAAACAAGGAACACTACTTTATTTAGCCACTAATGCTGCCCAACATAGCATGATTTGGGTGAATAATGCCGAAATGCCCATGCAGGAAAATGGGGTAAACCGTTTGGGATCGTTTCTAGGAGTGATGGGTAATACTCCCGCAAATCCCAACCAAAAAGAAGCCCTTCTCGATCCTGGCGATCGCTTGACATCAGAAAAATTTGGACAGCGTATTGCAGAAGTAACAAAACGCTGGAATCGCGCTTAATTTCATCCGTAAAGACTCTCTTCTTGAGCAATTAGCAGGGTATTTTTTAACAAATTTGGAGAGGACATTAATTATGATTACAATTCGCAAAGCTAACGAGAGAGGCCATGCCAATCACGGTTGGTTAGATACCTATCATACATTCTCCTTTGCCAGCTATCAAAATCCCGAACATATACAGTTTAGAAGTTTGCGCGTCATCAATGAAGATCGCATTGGTTCGGGGGCTGGATTTGGGACTCACGGGCATCGCGATATGGAGATTATCACCTACGTTCTAGATGGCGCATTAGAACATAAGGATAATATTGGTAATGGGTCGATTATTCAACCTGGAGAAGTTCAGCGCATGAGTGCGGGGACAGGGATTTTACACAGTGAATATAATCACTCCAAACAGGATTCCGTCCATCTCTATCAAATTTGGATTATACCCGATGAAATGGGAATTCAACCCAGTTACGAACAAAAGAGTTTTCATGTAGAAAAAGACCCCGGAAAACTGCATTTAGTTGCCGCTAAAGGAGGTAAAGACGGGGCAGTTACGGTGCATCAGGATATGGCATTATATGCAGGGGTTTTCTCCACTGGCGATCGCATTTCTTATGCCATCGATCGCGATCGCCACGCTTGGATTCAAGTAGCCCGAGGTGAAATTACTCTCAATGGAACACCACTAAAAACTAGCGACGGGGCGGCAATTAGTGAGGAAACAGAGTTACATATCGAAGCCCGAAAAGATGCCGAAATCTTGCTCTTCGATCTGGCTTAATTTTGAGAGGAAAAATCTGGGTTTATTTCTCTGACTCTCTAATTATTCATCCTGACTCTCTCCTCTCAACCAATTTTCCAAATCCTCAATACTATTGAAGTCTAAGAAGTCTTCTCCTAAAGTTTCCAACTCTTCAGCAGATAAGTCTTCAATTTTGCTACTTATTTCCGTAGAAACTTCTCCAAAACGCTTTTTAAGTAAACGCATAATTAAGGCTATTTTTCCTTCCTGTCGTCCTTCCTGCCGTCCTTCCTGTCGTCCTTCCTGCCGTCCTTCCTGCCGTCCTTCCTGCCGTCCTTCCTGCCGTCCTCTTTCTCGTCCTTCTTGTTCGGCATAAGTAATTTTTCCTTTTTCATCTTGTAACATCATCCCACGACGATCTACAATTTCAAACTCTTCTACTGTCATATTTGCCTGACTCGCTAAATTTAACGCCAGTTCTATCTCCGATACTTCTCCTAAACTTGCGGGAATACTCTCCAATTTAGCCGCTTCTTTGAGGAAATAAATCCATTTATCGGTTAAATCTTCCAACTCTGAGAGGTTTTTCTTAAACTTTGGTAACTCAACAAAGATTAACTGTAATTCTTCATCGGGATAGGCAAATTTTTTCGTTTTCTCTTGAAAGACAAATCGGCTAATTGTCTCCTCTGTGTCTGTGTTTTCAAACAGATTAAAATCTGTAATGGTTACGGCAATAGCGGGATTGAGAAGGGGATAGTAGTCTCCCTTTATCAACTGGTTAGCGTAGCCTTTGGCGAGATTGTAAATAACTCGTTTACTAAACGCAGTCATCCGTGCTACTTGCATTTCAATGACCACAATAGAATCGTCAGCTAAAACGGCTTTGACATCTAAATAGGTATCTTTTAAGGTCATCACTTGACCGGGATTATAGGGATTCACAATCGTTAACGATTGAATCACTTTCTCTCCCTTGTAAATAATCGCATTGAGAAAGCTGATTAAAATATCTTGGCTTTGTTCTGAGCCAAATATTTTCTTAAAGGCATAATCGATTTTAGGGCTGATAAATCTCATGTTTTGGATAGGAGTGGGGAATCGAGAGTTGTCTTGTAATAATTTTACTCGATCTAGTAGGTATTACTGTATTACTGTTACGTTTTTTAAAGCGGTGCTACGAATTATCTATCAATTAGAAATTTAATCGCTAACCAATAAAGTAAAAAAGACGGTTTTACCCGTCCTTTTTTATGGTATCTTACCCTCCTTCTGTTAGAATTCGATGATAAATGGCTTCATAGCCGTTAACCATAAGCTCAACGGAGAAATGGTTTTGCACTCGTTCTCGACAGGCTTGGCGACTGAGGCTGGGGAGTTTGTCGATCGCCGCGACACAGCCATCAATATCGTCGCAGATAAAGCCCGTTTCGCCATCTGCGACGACTTCGGAGGCCGCCCCGAAATTGGTGGCAATCACTGGGGTTCCACAAGCCATAGACTCCGCCATGACTAAGCCAAAGGGTTCTCGCCATTGGATCGGGAAGAGGGTTGCGATCGCCCCCCCGAGGAGGTCGTTTTTCTCTTGGGGGGTAATTTCCCCCACGCATTGAATTTGGTCGTTATCGATTAAGGGTTCGACTTTCGTTTCGTAAAATTTCTGGTTGAATAAGTCTATTTTACCCGCCATTTTCAAAGGGAGTCCCGTTCGCTTGGCGATTTCAATGGCGAGATGAGGACCTTTGCTTTCTGACATTCGCCCTAAAAAGGCTAGATAGGGGGGATTTTCTGGTTCGGGGTGAAAGGTAAAGAGATCGATAGGAATGGAATTATAAACCGTATCGATGTAGTTTAAGCCTAATTCCGGTCGTCGTTGGGAATTGGAGATGCTGATATAATTTTGCTGTTGGTGTTGCTGGAAAAACATTTCCATCACTGGCTCCATAATCCAATGCAGCGTATGAACGATGGGAGTTTGAATTAAGTTGGCATAAGGTACGGCAGCATAGATTAAATGAGAATGAATCAGATCGAATTGGTGCGATCGCGCTACAATTGCACTCAACTGCATCTGTTCGTAAATGGCAAAATCCTTATGGGTAATCCCCATTGGTCGTAAAGCGCGATCGCAGCCTGGTTCGAGTTGGGCAAGGGTTTGAGAGTCTCCCGAAGCAAAAAGGGTGACTTCGTGACCTCGGCGCACTAATTCATCGGTTAGGAGACTGACAATTAATTCAATGCCTCCGTAACCGACAGGAGGTACACTCTCCCACAAGGGTGCAATCTGAGCAATTTTCATGAAATTCTCCAAGCCGTTTTTAAAATGAAAATCTTTGAATCTTTTAGTTATACAGAGAGGGTTTTGTTAAAATTAAGAAGCAACCCTCATTTTTGATATGCTTTAAAAGAATTTATATCATAAAAAGATACAAAGGGCGCAGTTTTCGAGATCGCCCTCCCTCAATATTTCTGTTAAATTCCCTCTAATTTTCTCAAGTACGATGAACCAAGATAATTTCAGTGACTTACAAATAGCCGATATTGATGCTAGAAAAGAAAAATTAGATGACTTCAATATTGAGCAAATTCATTTTCCCGGTTTCATTCAATCTCATGGGGTTCTCTTGGTTTTGGAAGAACCACGATTAAAAATTGTTCAAGTAAGCAATAATACTGAAAGTTTTTTGGGAATTCCCCCAGAAACATTATTAAATCATTCATTAAGCAGATTTTTTCCCCGCACCCAAATTAGGAATCTTAAAAAGATCATTGCTCGAAATGAATTTGAAACAGTAAATTTAGTCAAACTCAAACTAAAAAAAGATGGTGAATATTTATTTATTGATGGAGTTTTACATCGCAACAATGATGGAGTTTTGATTATTGAATTAGAACGGTCAGCTTATCGAGACGATCTTGACTTTATTAGTTTTTACCACTCCCTCAAAAGTGCAGCAGCGAACATTCAAAAAACTTCCAATTTGCAAGAAATGTACAAATTTATTGTACAAGAAATTAGAAGTCTTGTGAAATGCGATCGCGTTATGGTTTACAAGTTCAATAAGAATTGGGATGGAGAAGTTGTTGCTGAGGATAAACGAGAAGATATCGAACCTTTTCTTGGGCTACATTATCCCGATGCAGATACCCAAGCCTGTCGCAAATTTTATGCCGCACATTGGCTAAGAGTAGTTGTTGATGTTAATGCCGAATCTGCCGCTCTTTTACCTGTCAATTACCCCGAAATAAATCTAAGTAATTCTGTTTTACGCGGCCTTTCTCAATGCCACCGCGAATATTTACAAAATATGGGAGTTTGTTCCACTTTAGTCATGCCTTTAAAACGAAGTGGACAGTTGTGGGGACTCATTTCCTGTCATCATTATACTCCCAAACAAGTCTCTTACGAATTGCGTCAAGCCTGCGAGTTTTTAAGCCAAATTATTTCCAGTGAACTGGTTGCAAAAGAAGAAGCAGAGGACTATGATTACAAAATAAAATTAAAATCAATTCACGCTAAATTAACTGAATATATGTCGATAAAAAAGAATTTTATCGATGGTTTGATCGCAGATCGTCCTAATTTGCTCGATCTAGCCAATGCTCAAGGTGCTTTCATCTATTGGCAAGGAGAGTTTACGACTATTGGCAATGTCCCTCAAAATCCCGATCTTGAAAGATTAGTGAATTGGTTAAAAAATAATATTCAAGAAACAGTGTTTGAGACGAATTCTCTTTCATGTTTGTATCCAGAGTCAGAAGAATATAAAAATATTGCGAGTGGTTTGTTAGCGATTTCTATCTTACCCAAAAATTATATTTGTTGGTTTCGACCCGAATTTGTTCAAACTGTAAAATGGGCGGGAAATCCTCATAATACTGTTGTGGAAAAGGTCGATTCTGAAGGAGTTGTACGGTTATCACCTCGAGGCTCTTTTGCTGTTTGGAAAGAAACTGTTCGCTTCAACTCTTTGGTGTGGAAGTCTTGCGAAATTGAAGCAGTGAAAGACTTGAGAAGTGCGATCGTTAATATTGCATTGCGTCAAGCGGATGAACAAGCTAAACTAACACAAGAATTAGAACGTTCTAATGAAGACTTGGAAAAGTTTGCTTATGTTGCTTCTCACGATTTACAAGAACCTTTAAACTTGGTTTCTAGTTACGTGCAGTTATTGGAAATGCGCTATCGCGATCGCCTCGACGAAGATGCCAAAGAGTTTATTAATTTTGCGGTGGATGGGGTAACGCATATGCAAACTTTAATTGACGATCTGCTGACTTATTCGCGAGTGGGGACACAGGATAAGAAGTTTGTGAAAATTGAGATGGAAGATATTGTAAATCGCGCTTGTACCAATTTGCAAGAGAAGATTCAGACGAATGAAGTAACAATTATGCGCGATCGCTTACCTTCAGTATTTGGCGATCGCACTCAACTCATACAAGTTTTCCAAAATTTAATTGGCAATGCTATTAAGTTTCGTAAAGAAGAAAAACCTCTAGTTCAGATTAGAGTAGAGGAAAATGAAGACCATTATTTATTCTCGGTTCGAGATAATGGTATTGGCATTGAATTACAATTTTCCGATCGCATTTTTACCATTTTTCAGCGTTTGCACTCTCGCGATGAATATCCTGGAACAGGAATCGGTTTAGCACTTTGTAAAAAAATTATCGAACGTCATGAGGGAACCATTTGGTTTGACTCAGAATTAGGAAAAGGTTCTACTTTCTATTTTACCATTCCTCGGTAGGTTAAAGATGTTATATCTGATACTTTTCTCATCTTTTTAGGCAATTTCTTTCCGCATTTTAAATCTCTCGAATTCTATTCCTTGACGAATAACTATTTCGGGTTCAACAATCTGAAATCCCTGTTTGAGAAAGAAGAATTGAGAGACTCGACTTGCTTCTGTGGTTAAATATTGTGCATTTTGTTCCATCGCGTATTCTGCCAATTGCTGATAAATGGCTTTAGCATAGCCTTGTCTAGCATATTGTTGAGAGGTGTACAAAAATGCAATACGATCTTCTGGATACAATTGACCAAAAGAAACGATCTTGCGATCGACAACAGCAATTAATGTTAATCCTAGATTTAATTTTTGTCGAAATTCCTCAATATTACTAGAGAAAGATGACCAAATTTCAACTTGTTTGGCATTATAAAAATCGCAACCAATATTAATAACGGCATCGCGATAAACTGCCGCGATCGCCTCTGCATCTGTTGTTTCGTATTTTCGTATATCCATAAGATACCTCATTAAAAATCAAAGTAAATATAACGTAATCCGCCTTCCGATGCTAATATCCAAACTGAAAATAAACAGACAGGAACTAAAATTAATTTCAGATTCCAGTTTAACTGTAATTTTAATCCTCGTTGGATAAAATAAGCAATTCCCATGCCAGAAAGGAGTGCTGTTAGTAATAAAATAAGATCGGAACGTCCCATGCCTAAAACATCAGAATATACTTTTGTCGTGAATTGTATATCTCCCACGTACCCAAAAAAATGACTGAAAACAAAAAACGCATCTTGAACATTGGGAAGTCGGAAGAAAATCCATGCTAGAAAGACAAATAATTGTGTGGAAAACCAAGCGAAAATTGTACCGGGAATCGTTTGCCACCATGCTTTTAAATCGGGGTTATTTTTACTATAAGATTCCACTAAACGATGAATCATTAAAGCCAGTCCATGCAAACATCCCCACACAATGAACCCCCATGCTGCACCGTGCCAAATTCC
>NZ_JAYGHV010000311.1:0-12036 GCF_034932145.1 Spirulina sp. 06S082
TTTGTATGCCTTGAACATTATCGCTTGGATAGCTTGCTGATAAGATTATAACTGATTTTGAGGTCGTTCCCACAGGGTTCCCGGAGGGAGTAGGGACGGGTGAGGTTTCTCTTGGTGCGCGTTCCTTGGCTGTTCGCGTAGCGTCTCCAAAGGAGCGGTGCAACCTCGTGCCGAGGTTGCACCGCTCCTCAGCTTATCCAATTGACCTTTGGAGGTCGCTCTCATCCCCTCTTCAATCGAAGATTTGAAGAGGGGAATTCCCGCTCCCATTGTTAAAATCAATACTCACCGCAATTCCTAAAACCCAAAACATACATTTGAACTAAGAAAAAACAAAAATGCCTATTTTTTGAGGAAGCGGAAAAATAAGCTGTCATTTTAGATTGAATTGACTACAATGGCCTGCAGTTCAACGCGATCGCGAACAATTGAGCAAAGTCATAATGTAACAAAATCAAAACATGATGAAAGAAATTAAATGAAAGCGAACCCATTTTTTTGTAAGAGAGGTTACAATCGGAAGGGTCTTCGAGGTTTGGGTGTAAATAGCCCCAACTGAGGAAGACTTCCCCGATGGAAAAATCAAAAATAATGGTGTGAGTTATCAAGATTGACAGACTAAATCGGGGAAAGATATAGATTAGTCCCAAACGGGGTATAGGGCATCTTACCAAGTGCCTAAAAATTTAACACTTGATGTTCTGGTCTTGAACTGAAGGAGCAAGAGGAAAACGGCATGACCCAGGCGAACTACAATCTCGCAACAATTACCCAACCTCAGACAGAGTTGGAGCTTTTGATTGACGGAGATACCGTACAATCATCAAAAGATGATGCACCGGTAATCGAAAAAGCACAGAAAGCACAGAAAACAACTACTAAAAAAAGCGCGGCTTCCCGACGCAGGGAACAGAGCAAGAAGAAACCCTACACTGAGGATTCAATCCGCGTTTACCTGCAAGAAATCGGTCGTATTCGACTGCTACGGGCAGAAGAAGAGATTGAACTCGCTCGTAAAATTGCCGAGTTGTTGGAGTTTGAGCGAGTTCGCGACGATCTGGTTGAAAATGGAGAACGAGAACCCAACGATCGCGAATGGGCTCAAGCAATGGGCATTGACTATCCGAAGTTCCGCCGTCGTTTATTTGAAGGCAGGCGAGCTAAAGATAAAATGGTTCAGTCCAACCTACGCTTAGTGGTTTCTATTGCTAAGAAATACATGAATCGAGGACTATCCTTTCAGGACTTGATTCAAGAGGGATCCCTGGGTTTAATTCGTGCTGCCGAAAAGTTCGATCACTCAAAAGGATATAAGTTTTCCACCTACGCCACTTGGTGGATTCGTCAAGCCATTACTCGGGCGATCGCGGATCAATCTCGGACTATTCGCCTTCCAGTTCATCTCTACGAAACCATTTCTCGCATCAAGAAGACCACCAAAATTCTCTCTCAAGAAATGGGACGCAAACCCACGGAAGAAGAAATCGCAACTCGCATGGAAATGACCATCGAAAAACTGCGCTTTATTGCTAAATCCGCACAACTTCCCATCTCATTAGAAACCCCCATCGGGAAAGAAGAAGATTCTCGATTGGGGGATTTTATTGAAGCAGATGGGGAAACCCCAGAAGATCAAGTTTCCAAAAGTCTCCTGCGAGAAGACTTGGAAAATGTCCTCGATACCCTCTCTCCCCGAGAGCGAGATGTATTGCGCTTGCGTTACGGTTTGGATGACGGACGCATGAAAACCCTAGAGGAAATCGGTCAGATTTTCAATGTAACCCGAGAGCGAATTCGCCAAATTGAGGCGAAAGCATTGCGGAAATTGCGCCATCCCAATCGCAATAGTATTCTCAAAGAATATATTCGCTAATTTATCTTCTCAAATATTGACTGTAGGGACGTTAAATTTAACGTCCCTACAGGTTTTCACAATCTTCTGTATTACAGAAAAACACTAATGCGGTATTACCGTAAGTTTTTTGGCGTACTGGTTTTAAGAAGGCGATCGCCTCGGGAGTCCAAAATTTAGGATTGTATTCCACAGCCATTTCCCCAGACTCGGCTAAAAGTTTCTTCTGGGCAATTATCTCTAAGACGGGATGATAAAGTTCGCTTTGATAAGGCGGATCGAAATAAATGCGATCGAATTGTTGTCCATCCAAACGCTTTAAAGTTCGTCGCACATCTCCTCGGACTATCTGAAATTGTGACCCTTGAAATTCTGGGGATGGTTGCGTCATCTGCTGCCAATTCTCTCGTATAATCCCGCAAGCACGTCCCATCAATTCCAGTCCCACCACCCGCGACGCACCGCGACAGAGTGCCTCCGCCCCCATTGCCCCATTGCCCGCACAGATATCCAACCAGCGACAGCCAGAAATCTGATCTTGCCACATCTGAAATAATGCCTCGCGCACTCGAGAGGGAGTCGGGCGAATATTACGACCAGGCATCGTTTTTAAGGGACGATTTCCATAAATTCTCATTTTCTTTTCCAGATTCTACCGATAATTTGCGAAGGAGGAAGGGAGGCTGACTCGTAAAATTACAAAGAAAATGTTAACAATCTTACCCTCAATGCTAAGATAACCCTTCAGGATCACAGTTACTGCGGGGTGCGTTTGCATTTGTCTCGATCCGCACAGTGTAAATTCTCTCCCTACTTTTGCGTTGCTTATGTTGTCTTTACTATCTGCACTGACCCTCGCCCAAGTTCCCCAAACTGCCATCGATGCTTTTCATCGTCCTGCCCGAGAAACGATCGTACAACCGCAGGAAATTAGGGTTTTACCAGGAAAATTAGACGAGATTCCAGTTTTCAATAGTAATAGTCCAGAAGTTCTCTACTCAGCCGGAATTCTGTTATCGACATTTCCTCCCCAAGGAATGTTTGCTCCTAGCGCCCATCTCAATTTACCCCTACGAGGGCGATTTGATATCTTCAGTCATCATATCGCTCGGGGGCGAACTGAGGAGGATTGGTTGCCAAAATACCACGGTCTTCTCGTTCGCAATCCGAATAATTATCCTGTGGTGATGAATATTTTGCAGGGGGTAAGCTATGTGACTAACCCCGATGCGCCGTTTATTGATTTACCTCCCGTTGTGGAAAATCGCGGTGGGATGGTATTTTCTGGTCCGGGATCGCGTTTAGCTGGGGATGTTTTACGCGGTGTTAATGACAATGAGTTTCCCGATCGCCTGATTCTCGAGCCTGGGGAAAGCAAAATGTTGTTTAATTTGCCGATTCAGTTGGGCAATGCGCGATCGACTTTGTTAAAGGTGGAAACAAGCGGAAATGTGTATATGGCCAGTTTAGCTATGCCTGCGATCCAACAAGGGAACCAACGCGCCCATCGTCCCCCAACTTTGGAAGAATGGGAAAATTTATTGACCCAGGGTTATTTGGCGTTTCCCCGCGATCGCCCGCCAACTCCGATCGGAGAAACGAGACGAGAGGTCATTTATGGTCGCGTGGCAGGAGTGGCGCGAGGTTCTCAATGGCAGACTAAAATTGTTGATGAGGGTGGCTCTTATTTAAGCATTCCCAACCCAGGAGAAGCCTTTTCTTATCCGATTAGTACGGTTAACGCGGGAACATTAGGAACGGGACAAATTCAAAGTGCGCCGATGTTAGTTCGCTATCCTGATACGGCGTATTTAGCACATGGGAATTATGGGGTTCATTATCAATTTACTCTACCGTTAAGAAACAATGGCGATCGCCGCAAAACGGTAACTTTAACTTTACAAACTCCTCTCAAAAGCGATCGTGAAGTGGAAGAATTGGCGTTTTTGGAACCCCCAGGCGATCGCGTTTTTTTCCGAGGCAGTGTACAGGTACGCTATAAGGATGAACTTGGTTTATTACGGGAGCAGTTTTTCCATTTAGTCCAGCGTCAAGGGGAACAAGGGAAACCTCTAATCACTCTCAATTTAAAACCTGGAATGACGCGGGAAGTTACTGTTGATTTTCTCTATCCTCCCGATGCAACTCCCCCACAAGTTTTAACGGTCAGTACGGAAGATAATACTTTGCGGGTTAATAAGGGATCGGAGGAGAAAATTGAGATTAATTTTGAATAAAAATCGCGCAATCTGAAGTATTGCGTTAAATTGGGTGCATCTCAAATTTGTAAATCTGTAATAATGCAGAACTAAAACTATAGTTTGGCGCGAATTTCTTCAACCCGCTTGCGATTCGCACCTAAGTCCGATTTTCCTAAACGAGAGGCAGAACGAACATGAATAACTTTTGCATTAGAATCGAGGTAGAACTCGACATCATCCACGAATCCCATTAATTTGCTCTTGAATTCTGCATACAGATAATTGTCAGTTTCTTTGATAATTTTTGTTAATTCCATGCCTTCGATAACTTTGCGTAATTGTGCGATAGAAGTCATCGGTAAAGGGGCAATCTTTTCTTGAGATTTAGTGCTTTGAGATGAGACACAATTGGGAGTCCCAGGACAAGGCGCTAATTTGCCATCTTTTACCCCTAAATTGCTGGGTCGTTTTCCTGAAAACATAATTTTTATCTCGATAATTTTTTAACTACAATAATTTTGACCCTCCCCGCTCTAAAGAGACAGGGATTCGGAAGTAGCCCAATAATGGACTCTTAAAGGCATAGTCAAAGTGCCGCTATACGCTCAAATATGCTGACCATAGCCACATACATTGCGTTTACTTTTGGGTTTTATGCTTTCAAACGTCTATCACTCAGCCAGTTTGGTACGCTCCTCGTTCTGCCATTGCTCGCAGTGGTGTAGTCATACTGTCGTTAGAATGATCTAACCGTTGTTTCTTACTTACCGGGATTTCTCCGTACTAGAACGATTCGTCACGTAGACTTGGGTTTTACTCGCTATGGGATATTGTCCTATTTTTCTAGCTTCTTGTCAATCCAAAATTGCCTAGCACGTAGGGCTATAATCGAACTATTTTTGATTGTCCCAAACGGTTTCTAGATAGTCGATCGCTGCTTCTATTTTATTGGGATAATGTTCGGCAAACTCAGAAAACCAGAGTCCCTCACCAGAATAAGGATCTAACTGTTTTAACCACTCTTCTGCTTTATGTTTTAAGGCTTTGCGTCGTTGTTGTCTTGCCCATTCTCGTTCTCGTTTTTCCCGCAATTCTTGTTGCTGTCTGTGTAAGGTATCCTCAATATCTTCTTTGTGAAACTCATTTTTTAGATTCGCTAAAAGATCGTCTGTTTTAGGATCGTTACGATGTCGAGAAGGGGGGGATTTTTCAGCTTGTTTTTGTTGAAAATCTGCTTTTAAATTCGACAAAAAGCGATCGGTACTCCCAGAAACTTGCGGTTGGTGCGATCGCCTCTCTTCTTGCTTATTTTTAAAACCTCCCCGCACTTCCGATAGCATTTCTTCAATTTGAGTGCGATCGCCTGTCGATCTGGACGGTGTTTTCTCGGCAAATTCCTCGGTTACATTTGCCAGTAAATCATCGATCGCGCTAGGTTCGCGTTTTTGTGGTTGTTTCTCCTCATTATTGCCAAATTCAGCCTGCATTTGAGCCAATAGATCGTCTGTAGAGGATTGTTTGCTTTGCTGGGACATGGGGGGAATTGCATTCGTTTTACTTCTATTTTGAAACTTTGCTTCCATTTCTGCCAACATCGCCTCAATTTCTCCCGCTTCTTCCTGGCGATCGCGGGATTCAATCTGCTTTTCTTTCTGCTTCCCTTTAAAATCCGACTGCATTTGAGCCAGTAAATCATCCACCGAATCCATTTTTCCCATTTCCTCCTGTTGCCTATTCCCTATTCCCTATTCCCTATTCCCTCAATCTAACACGGCATTAATCAGCACTTCCGTTAGAGTCATGGTTTCCATGCGATCGAGAGTAATAGTATCAACAATATCGAACATTGCTCCAGCTTGGAGTAAATCATCATCCAGCCATTGGAAAAAATCCATTACTTCGCGATCGCTTCCCACCTGAATAAAAGAAATGCCTAACTCTTCATCCTTCTCAATTTGACTCGACGCATTAATAATAACTCGCACGACCGCTTCGCGATCGCGAAACGATCCATCTGTCACAATCAAAAATGTTTCCCCATTGGGTTGCGCGATCCCTTGGGCTTTGCGGGTAAAATAGTTGTGTAGGGCATCTTCCAAAGCCCCTGAAAGTCCCGTGCGACCCGAGGGGTGAGTGTCCTGAAAAATCTGGTGAACGCGATCGGCCGTAATATTATCGTAACGCCGAAACCGACCCGAAAAAATATAAACCGTAATCCCATCGGGGTCAAACTCTTCGCATTTCTGCGCCAAAGCAAGGGTTGATTCCTGCATAATTTGCCAGCGACTTTTCCCATCTGGGCGATCGCATTGCAACATACTGGCACTTTTATCGATAATCAAAGTATAGTCGCGAGCTTCTAGCATCGAAATTCCTCATTTGAGTCACCGAGACGCGATCGCGCCTCAGTGATAAGTACATAAATCTCAAGCAGCCGCCAGAATATCTCGCAGGGGAGAATAGCGAAAATACCGCTCTCCTCCTAGCTCTAGCACAACTTTAATTCTCGGTTCTTCCTTGGGTAAATTGATAAAATATTCAATTTCTTGCCGCGAAAGCACCATTGCTTCGATAATCCAAAGCACCAACCCTTTAGAAGTCGGAGGCAGGGTTGCCAGTTGAGTCATCGCGATGGGGGGAACATAATAAATGGGTCCCACCATAGCATCTTGCCCGATGTTTTTCTTGCCTAAGTGAGGAGGGCGCACGCCATGAACTCCAGTTAAATAGGCGGCAACATCCCCTAAACCTCTAGCAGTAATGTGTAGGGTAGTATAACCATTCGTTCGCAAGCGTCGTTGATAGCGCCCTTCAAAACCCCCCTCGAGAGGAGCGTAAACCCCTAATGCCCCGGTTTCTTCCAAAGCACGGATAAATTTTTTGCCAGTGGTCAGCAGTGCCATGTACGTTAAACTCGTAAAGATCCTCAAGAAAATTATAAGGCAACAGGCAACAGCCACGGGAGGGTTTCCGTATTAAATTCTAATCAACGCTAGTCTAACATTACCCACAGCGATCCTAAAGCTGAATATGGGGCGCTTGCTGTTGCGATCGCGGCTTCTTTTTTATTTATTGTTTCGGGAATCTTAGGGATCGAGTAAAAATATCCCCCATTCCTTTCTTTTTGCCACAGGAAGGAGTAAAGATTTTTATGCCCTAGAAAGTCATGTTTGATAATAGCACAAAAAAACTAATTGCTGTTTAGTAAATTTAAGTAACAAAAATCTAAAATCAATCTAATTTTACTGGGAGCGGCAACAATAACTTCACTATTATATGGGTCTGTCTGCAAATCCGAAAAGCGATCGCTAATTTAATCCATGACTGACCCCATTTATACTGCCATCACTTTTTCTCCCGTGCAAGGATTTATCGAAAAATCCCGCAAACTTCGGGATTTATATGGGAGTTCCTTTCTATTATCGTATTTGGCCGATGGGCTTTGTAAAGCCGCAGAAGTTTCAGAATATGGATGTTCGGTAATTTCTCCGGCTCAAATTAACGTCATTCTCGGTACGCCTAATCAAATTATTATTAAGGGTAAATTTCCCGAAGCTGTAGCGAAAAAAGCCTTTCTTGATGCTTGGAAAGTTGTGACAAAGGCGTGTTATACCTGGTTGCAGGAGCAGTGTGGAGATTGGACGCGATCGCACTTGCAACAGTGGGTACAATGGGGAATTCTTCGAGACAGCAAAAAGTTAGATAATGAGAATTTTTCTCCTTGGTTTAGAGAGTGGCAAAAATGGGAAAAATATGCTTGGGAATTTTTCTATGCGACGGGCAAAACAATTACGGAAGCACGAGAAAATCTCAATGAAGTTAAACGCGCCCGAGATTGGACGGGAGTGAATTGGATTGGGGAAAGTTCTACACTGTCTGGTGCTGATGGCGTTGCTCATCCGGGGATGAATTTATGGACGGGAAAGCGATGTTTTAAAAGTGTTTCACAAGATTGGAATGAAAAAGTCAAGCGAGAGGAAACGAAGAATTTTTATAAATATTTGTGTCGAAAATTAGGAGAACCTTTGGTTCAAATTGAAATCAAGAAAGCTAAAGAAGATGAGGAAGTAGTAAAATTTTTGCGCGATCGCTATGGGAATGATATTCTGGAAATGCCGCAAATCTGGGTTAAAAACATCCGAATTATTTTACACCTTCTTAGTGGAATTCACACTAAACTTGGTATTTTATTTCTGTTTGATTATGGAGAATGGCAAAACTGGGCGATTGAGCTTGGTAGCCCCATTATTACTCCCAAAGAAGAACTCAATATTCCCGAACTCATTAAACGCTTGATTACGCTGGAAGAAATCGTGCGGGAGGTCAATAAAACGGAGGAAATGCCAAAAAATCCCCATAAACCGATAAAAGCTAAAATTAAACTACGCGAACTTCCTGAATCTTTTAGTGATTTAAACCGCATTTCTAAACTGGATGAAAGTAAAGGCTGGACGGGTTGGTTTCAAGGGGATGGAGATAAAGCGGGAGACTATTTGAAAAATATGAAAGAACGCGGAATTGATGAAGAGAGTGGATTGAAAGATTTTAGCAAACAAATGCGGGAATGGGGAGAATACACTTTAAAAGAACAGTTTGATAATGAACCCGGACGCATTATTTATGCGGGAGGAGATGATTTTTTAGGAGTTTTTTATGATAACGAAAAAGAATTATCTCCTCAGAAATGCTTGCAGTGGTTTTATCGTTTTCCGATAGATATTTGGCCGAAGCCCGAAGAGACGAAAGTTACGGAAAATTCATCAGATATTCTCTTTATCAGTGCTAGTGTTGGTTTTGTTTGGGCGGCTGCGGGAGTACCCCAAAGGGATGTGCTGCAACATTGCAAAGAAGCAGAGAAAGCTGCGAAAAATGGGGGGCGCGATCGCATTGCTTTGCGAATACTCTTTAATGGTGGTAATCATTTGGAATGGGTCTGTACTTGGCGCTTTTTAGAGCAGATTTTGACGGGGTACCGCGATCGCGATAATAAACAAAATTGGGGGCATATTTACAGCGATATTGCTGCTTTAGAATCTCGTCATGCTTTTAGCGATCGGAGTTTTTCGATCGCTAAAAGTATCTTTGATTTATATTTCTCTAACGATAAAGATGTTCTCGATCCGAACAATTGGTGGAATGTAGATCAAGAAACATGGTGGAAAACCAAAGACAGAGCCGGAATTTTAGGTCAGCGAGAAAACTTTAAGACCGAAATGGAAGTTTATGCGGCTCTCAATGACTGGGTAATTAATTTAGCAAAGGTAGGTTTTCATCTATGCAAGTAACTGAAACTCAAAACAAAAATTTAGCACAATCATCGCGTCCTGCTTTTCAATATCTCGTCATTATTGAACCTTTAGGATTATTATATGGCAGTGCGGGACCCTTTCTTTCTCCTGAGAACTTGGTGGGGCGATCGGGTCAGAAATTCCCCCCCGCAGCGACGGCATTATCGGGGATTTGTGCTGCCGCATTACCCAAAGCAGAGAATGGGAAATGGTCGAAGGAATTTGAGCATTTACAATTGGCGGGACCGTTTTGGGGGTGGGACAAAAATCCTCAAAATTTCTATGTTCCTACGCCGTTTAATTGTTTAGTAGAAGATGGAAAAATTAAATATCAATTAAAATGGCGATCGCCTGAAAAAACAGCCAGTGAGAAAGAAACTCATCCTAAACGATGGTTAGTAGATGAAGACCAACTCCCCGATGAGAAAAAAGACGAAAATACTCCTGTTGGGAAATTTACCAAAGGGAGTTGGTTGGCTATTGATTCTTGGCCAGATTTGAATGCGGGAAAAATGCCTCCCGTAGAAACAATTCCTCCTTGGAAATTTATGCCCCATTTACATCCTCGTTTAAAAGAAGGAGAAAGAATCGTAGACCAAGACAGCGATCGCGGCAGTTTATTCCTAGAAAATGCAGTGCAGTTAGATTCTAATGCTTGTTTAGTGTATCTCTGCAATGCAAAAATCGAGGATGGGTGCTATCGCTTTGGAGGAGAGGGACATTTAGTTGAGTTGCGTTGCGAAGAAATTGGCGAAACAGTGCGCGGGTTACTGGATGCACCTATTGAGAACAGTTTTGCCCTCATTACCCCCGGAATTTGGGGATCGAATGACTATTCTTATCGCGCACCGCGACAAAACAAGCAGGGAGAATTATTGTGGGGAAATGGCGCAGTAGAGGCGCTTTTAACGGAACGACCTACTCCCCTTCGTCACCGTCGAGGCAGTCGTGCTGTGGGCGATAATCACCCCTCTGCACGCCTTTCTCGGGGTCGCTATGCTGTGCCTCCAGGTAGCGTTTACGTGCTGGAGAAACCTTTAAATCTCCCTTGGCAAAACTGGCCGGATGAGTGGTTTCCCAAGGAAGGAACGACCTTTAAACGCTGGGGAAGCGCTCTTTCGCTACCGCTATCTGTCACTGGTGAATAACTAACAACTCATTACCCATTATTAAGACAAACAATGTACAAAAAAGGTTACGGCATTATTGAAACTTTAGCACCTCTCCATGTAGGTGCTTCGGCGGGGGAAGAAACGGGTAATTTAAACTTGATTTTCCGCGACCAATTTACCCGCACGGGGATTATTCCTGGAAGTTCCCTCAGAGGTCGTTTTCGGGCAGATTCGCGCCAGATGAAGGGGGATTATGAAGGTTGGTATGGACGGGATTCTCAAGGGAAAAATAAGCCAAAATCGGAGGATTCTGATGAGGAAAAAACGGAAGATAAGCCAAAGTCAGAGGATTCTGATGAGGAGAAAACGACTGATTCCGATCGCGCCAATAAGACAACAGAAGGCTTGGTTAAGTTTGAGTATGCGTCGTTACTTTGGTTGCCGATCTTTTGTCCAGGTCAACCGATCGTTCGGGTTACTTCTCCTGCTTTGTTAAAACGCTATTATCGCTTAAATCGAACGCTACCAGAACCAAATTTTGAACCCTATACTTATTGTCCGTGCGATCGCGCCCGAGTTCCTCATAATAAGCAACTCTTTTTCAATCTTGGCTTTTTACCTTTGAAAAAGCAAGAGGACACATTAAAAGACTATTTGCCGGAAATAGTAGAAGATCGTGAAGATTATTTGCTGGTTGTAGTTAAGGATAAGGAAATCGGCACAATTCACGACATGGGATTATATCGTCAGAGTCGAGTCGCATTGAAAGACGATGAGAAAATTAATGACGGTAAGGGATTTTTCAATGTAGAAGCATTCCCAGAAAATACAGTTTTTATATTTCCCCTTGCGATTAAACCAAAGACAGAAATGCCCGATCCTTGGATTGATTTTCTCGGTGAATTTAATGGCAATGCAGAGGATAAGGATATGAAAGAATTGTATTTTGGTGGCTTAGAATCTGTGGGTTTTGGACGCACGAAAGTCATGTTGCAAAAATCCTCTCAATCTGTAGTTTCTGTTCCTTCAGAAGTTTTGAACATAAAACCGTTAAGCGATTCTTGGCAACCTTACGATCTGGATCATTATGCTCAAGAATTGGCGAACCGATATCGAGGTAAAAAAGTTCTCGGTGAGTCTCATAAAATGCGGATGACGGTTGCTTATGGGTTGGAACGTTTTTGGGGCGAACCTTTTCGTTTAGATGGGCAAAAGGAAAAGGATAAAGCAGACTATTGGCGAGCAGTTTGGAGTGAAACTGCTCAGATTTTAGCATCGGCGGGGATTACTTTACCCGATCGCCAAATACCTCCTGATAATACCCAAGAAATTCAAAAAATTGCCAAGGAAATTTGGGAAGGGACGGAGGAAGAAAAGAAGAATAAAACGCGAGAGGATATTCTCGGCGATCGCAAGGTGGCGTTAATGGTTTTAACCCAGTTTTGCGATTGTTTGGTTTGGTGGACTCAGCGTTATAAATGAGAGGAACGATCCCCCTAAATCCCCCTTAATAAGGGGGACTTCCGGACTCTCCCCCCTTTATTAAGGGGGGCTGGGGGGGATCCAAATTCGAGTTAAATCAT
>NZ_JAYGHV010000312.1:0-11630 GCF_034932145.1 Spirulina sp. 06S082
TCTTGATTAAATGCGACTTTATTTCTTTCACAATTATATCAGAGAGAACGAATTGTATAGGACTATTCCGAAATTGTTTTAACAACTTGAGTATGCTCGATTCAAATGAATAATCACAACTATCAAAGATAGTGGTATCTAAAGTTATTTTTGTGATTTTTCCATCTATAATTTTTTTCCGAAGTTCTTTATATTTTCTTTCCTGAAGTTCTTTATCTTCTTCGTTTTTCTCTGGAATCATGTTGCTAAAACTATAAGGTGAGATAGAGTGAAAGAAGACACACTATAGCCATGTCTCATCCTTCATCATAACAAATTTTATCTCCTTTAATCAAACAAGGCTGTATCCAGCGCCATTCCCGTTCCTTGCGTCCCTCCCCCGTCGCCACTCTACGCCAATGCCCGCGTCGCCAATGCGTTTTTGGGCTGGCGTGAGGCCAATTATACTATACGAGAAAAGGGCGGGAGTATCGATATCTTCTATTTCTCCTGATAGATTTTCAGAGAAACTGGTATTCTAAGATGTAGACGTATCGAAACGCGGTAGTGTTACAAAAGTGTGATTTTGTAAGTTATCAGCCTTGATATCGCGTGCTGATATCGCGACATCTTGATTCATCCCAAAATGCGATCGCATAAAAATTAGAAAAATTACTATTGCAAAATATTCTCAATTAGAATATACTAAAGTAGTTAATGGTGAATTGATTCTTTACTTAGCCAGCGATCGCTACTGAAAGAGAAGGTTGAAAGAAAAAGTGTTGTTAATTTTTAAATGGGGTCAGATTCCGATTAAGTTTTGTCGTCAACATTGGCGCTATTTCCCAGTAGGATTTGTTTTAATTGCGGGACTCAGTATTTCTACGATAATGACCATTTTTGTCGATCGCTCTGTGCGATCGCAAACTCGAGAACAATTCGATCGACGTGCAGACAATCTTGCTTTTGCATTACAGCGAAATCTCGATGATGTATCTCAAGTAGCTCGATCGCTTTCTGGATTATATAACGCAACAGACACCGTAACAGCAGAAGAATTTCGCGAATTTTCTTTGCAAGTCTTGAGAAATGCACCGGGAATTTTAGGAGTGGGTTATGCACCTAAAGTCATTCAAGAAGAACGAATAAACTATGAAGAAAAGCAGAATCTAAAAATTTGGCAAATAGGCGATCGCCAAGAACGAAAAATTGCATCGGAAATGACTGAATATTTTCCGACAACCTATCTCGAACCTTACGAATCTTTACAACCCTTACTGGGCTACAATCATTATAGTGAATGGCAACGAAAAGCCGCCATTGATAAAGCTAGAGATACCAGTGTTTTAGCGATCGCTCGTAGTTTGTCCTCTCAAGTTTTGACTCAAACAGAATTTACTATTTATTCTCCAGTTTACAATAATTCCCGTTCTTTAGCAACGCGAGAAGAGCGTCAAAAAGCATTTTCTGGCATTGCTTACACGACCTTTGAAATAGAAAATATTGTTCGCATGGCGCTCAAAGGACTTGATATAAACTCTTTCGATTTTTATCTTTATGAAATGCCAGTCGATCGCCTTGAATCTGCCCTCAATAAAAATTTAAGTTCGCCTAAAGAGCAATTTTTAATTGCTTATAATTCTCAGCAAGAACGATTTTTAAAAGATGCTGAAAAAGCAAAAATAGAACAATTGCTGGCAAACTCCCCGAATCATCGTCATTGTCCTTATAGTAAAGATTGGACAGTTTGTATTCGCACCGTAAATTTAGAAGATCGGGAATGGTCATTATTGATTTTACCAGAGACAGAATTTGCTGGGATACTAGGAAAGCTGGTAGGTACATTCGCGATCGGTTTTCTACCTACTAGCGTTTTAGCTTTATATCTTTTCATGTCCCTGAAACGAACTTCTCAGCAAGAAAAATTACTAAAAGCATTGACCAATTCAGAAGAAAAACTTAAATCTCAAAAACATGAACTGGAGAATACCTTAAAACAATTAAAACAAACACAATCTCAACTTGTTCATACCGAAAAGATGTCTGGATTGGGACAAATGGCGGCAGGAATTGCCCATGAAATCAATAACCCGATTAGTTTTATTTACGGTAATATTGAGTTTATTCTCCAATATTATCAAGAGATAACAAAACTGCTTAATTTATATCGCAAACATAACCCCACCCCTCATCCTGAAATTCAAGCAGAAAGTGATAATATTGATTTAGAATATATCCTTGCAGATTTTCCTGAAATTCTAAAATCTATCCAGTCTGGGGCAAAACGTATTAAAGAAATTGTTCTTTCCATGAGAAATTTTTCTCGTTTAGATGAATCAGAAATAAAGTCTGTAGATATTCATGAAGGGATTGAAAATACTTTGACAATTTTGCAACATCGTCTTGAAGCAACACAACAAGATTCTTTTATTCAAGTCATTCGAGATTATGGAAAACTACCGCATCTAGAATGTAATCCAGGACAGCTAAACCAAGTGTTTATGAACTTACTCATCAATGCCATTGATGCGCTACGAAACACCTGCGATCGCGAGAAACCCATCGAAAAACCGCAGATCGTTATTAAGACCCAACTCACCAGCGATCGCCATATTGCAATTGAAATTTGTGATAATGGTGTAGGAATCCCTGAAGAAATTAAATCTAAATTATTCGATCCATTTTTTACAACGAAACCCGTCGGAAAAGGACAAGGTTTAGGTTTATCCATTAGCTATCAAATTATCAGAGAATTTCATCGCGGCCAATTAGAATGTATTGCCAAACCGGGACAAGGTGCGTGTTTTCGCATTCTTCTTCCTCTAGACCTTTGACCCTTGTTCTTTTCCTCAATCCAGCGAGAACGAACAAACTGGTATTCTAGAGTTAAACTACCTCAAAATGCGATCGCGAATGGCTCATTGTTACGAATTTCCCCGACCGGCAATTACCGTTGACTGTGTTGTTTTTGGCTTAGACGAACAACATACCCTAAAAATCTTGCTGATCCAGCGCAATTTATCCCCTTTTAAAGGACAATGGGCATTGCCTGGTGGATTTGTTCGTATAGGGGAAACCCTTGAAGATGCAGCACTACGAGAATTGCAGGAAGAAACAGGGGTAAAAGATATCTTTTTGGAACAATTATATACTTTTGGTGCAATCGATCGCGATCCCCGCGATCGCGTTATTACCGTAACTTATTATGGTTTAGTCAACCTCGGGGAATACCAACTAGAAGCGACCACCGATGCGGATGAAGCTGCATGGTTTCCCTGCGATCGTCTACCTCTTCTCGCATTCGACCACGAGATGATTTTTCAGACTGCTTTAAATCGCTTAAAAGGCAAATTACGGTATGAACCGATAGGGTTTGAACTCTTACCCAAAAAATTCCCTCTCTCCCAATTACAAAAACTCTATGAAATTGTCTTGGGACAAGAATTAGATAAGCGCAATTTCCGCAAAAAAATTCTGAAAATGGATTTATTAATTGAACTAGATGAGAAACAAAAAGATGTTCCTCATCGTGCCGCGCGTCTCTATCAATTTGATGAGAAAAAATATCAATTACTTAAACAGAAAGGCTTTAATTTTGAATTGTAAACGATGTTCCTAATGTATCAAGCAAATTATACTGAACTAGATTCTAGCAATCTTTACGGAGAATGTCAATCTATGTGTACGGACGTTAAATTTAACGTCCCTACTTTGGGTAGATAGATAATTTCCTGCCCATCTTACTATAGATTTACATTTTTGAGATGCACCCGCATTACATTCGTTCTAGAACTGAAATTCCCAATAAAGATAACCCTTGTTTGAGCGTTCTTGCGGTTAAATCGCATAACATTAAACGAGAAGTTCGCACGGGTTCTTCTGCTTTGAGAACTGGGCAGTTTTCAAAGAATTGATTGAACTTTTGACTAAGTTCGTAGAGATATTGGCAAAGACGATTGGGATATAAATCGCGTTCGACTTCTGCGAGAACATCTGTTAATTGTAAGAGGTGTTTGGCAAGAATGAGTTCATATTCTTCTTGGAGGATAATTGCAGCGCGATCGCGTGCCGGGGGAAGTATCTTTACTGTATCGGGAGTTCCCAAAACTTCTCTTTTTGTCTCTTCTAATTTTTGCTTAAATTGCTGGCGTTTTTTATAGAAAAGGAGATGATTGAAAGCAAACCAAAGAGTGGAACTAAAACCAGTCAACCGTAGAACTTGAGGTAATAAGGGAATGTGATGAATTGCAAAATGAATTTTGACGATCGCATCAATAACAAAAATAATTGTTACCAAAACTCCCGACGCGATCGCGATCGGTTTAAAGGTTGGCCAATTATCTTGGAATTGTTGTTGAATATATTTTGGTCCGATTTTGGCGATCGATATTGATTCTGCTGTTGTTAAGGCACTCGAACCGATTTTTTCTTCTTTGCGTCCAATGCCTTGAGTTCTGACATAAGTATATAAAAGATAAGGGACAGTATTCCCTTTCAAGTCCAGCATTTTATCATAATCAAAAATATATTCGCTGGTTCGATTTTGGCTCAAATCGGCATATTTCACCGCACTTATGCCCACGATCTCGGCAACGTTTTCCTTAAAAGGTTCGCTTTCGGTTCTATTCTTTTCTTGCAAGCGTTTATCTAAGTCTTGATAAGCACGAGAAACTGCTTCATCCAACAAGTCTTTTAAACGGATGGTATCTCCCGAACGAGTTTGTAGTTTTTTCCCATCTTTGCCTTTAACAACTCCAAAAGGAACGTGAACTACTTCTACATTTTCTGGTAGAATGTTCGCTTTGCGGGCAACTTGAAACACTTGAACAAAATGATTGCCTTGTCCTGCATCTGTGACGTAAATAATGCGATCGGCTTCATCTTTTCCCGTGCGGTATTGCAGTGCGGCTAAATCTGTGGTGGCATAGTTAAAACCGCCATCAGTTTTCTGGACAATTAAAGGGAGGCGATCGCCTTCTTTATTGGTAAACCCTTCTAAAAATACGCATTTTGCCCCTTCATTTTCCTCCAATAGTCCCACGGAGTCTAAATGTTCGACAACACCGGGAAGCAGGGCATTATAAAAAGACTCCCCTCGTTCTTGTAAGCTAATATTAAGGCGATCGTAAATCTGTTGAAATTCTTGCCGAGATTGTTCGCATAATAATTGCCAAGCATGACGACTATCTTCTGCCCCAGATTGTAAATTAACCACTTCTTGACGCGCGGTTTCTTGGAATGCTTCGTCCTCATCAAATTGCTTTTTCGCTTGACGATATAATGTCACTAAATTCCCTAAATCTAAAGCATTTGCTGTCATCAATGCTTCGGGATGAGTTTCTCTTAAATAAGCAATTAACATCCCAAATTGCGTCCCCCAGTCTCCCACATGATTGAGACGTAAAACATCGTGACCGCGAAACTCTAATATTCTGGCAATACTATCGCCAATAATAGTCGAACGTAAATGCCCGACGTGCATTTCTTTGGCAATATTAGGGCTAGAAAAATCAACAATAACTTTTTGAGGCTGCTTAACTTGTTCCACCCCCAAACGGCGATCGCTTGCCATTGTTGCCAATTTTGTCGCCAAATAGTCCGGTTTGAGAGTGAGGTTAATAAAACCAGGTTTGGCAATTTCAGGAGACTCGCAAAAGTTGCTAATTTCCAGGCGATCGCAAATATCCTGGGCGATCGTCATAGGATTTTTCTGCAAACGTTTCGTCAAACTAAGGGCAACATTAGATTGATAATCCCCAAATTTCGGATTGCTGGCCAAAACAACAAGGGGATCGGTGTCGCTAAATTCATCGCCAAAAGCGGCAACTAAAGCATGACTGAATTTTTGGGTGAGTTGGGTTTGAATGGAAGACATGGGAAAGGATAAGGGATAAAGGATGAACGATCGGTGATGAGGGATGAGGGATAAAAAAATGAACAATTGTCCCATTTCCCAACTATCAACTATCAACTATCAACTATCAACTATCAACTATTGTATAGATTTGGGTCATCTCTTGTCGCCCTCGCAGTTGAATTTCCATGACAGGTTTACCACTAAAGCGATCGCGGACTAATTCATAAGTTTCGCGGGAGATAAGAATATTATAAGGGCGTTCTTCGGTAACTTGTTTATTGAGAGATTCCAAACGGGCGGCAATATTAACCGTATCCCCCACTACAGAGTAATTGAGACGCTGCATTCCCCCCAAACTTCCCGCCATTAATAACCCCGAATGAATGCCGACTCCGATGCGAATTAAGGGGGAATTACCTTGTTGCAATTCTTCATTTAACTGTTCGAGACGTTGGTGCATGGCGATACTGGCGGCGATCGCATTCAGGGCATCTTGTTGAATATTATCAGATTGTGTATGGGGAAAAGGAACGCCGAAAACAGCCATAATTGCATCTCCGATATATTTATCGACAACTCCGCCATGTTCCATAATACAGGCAGTCATGGTGTCTAGATAGCGATTTAACCAGCGAAAGAGTTCTGGGGGGGTCATTTTCTCGGAAATGGAGGTAAAACCCCGAATATCCATAAATAGCACTGTTGCAGCCAGTTCTGCGGCCAAGAGTTCCCCCTCCTGAAAGAATTCATCTTTATGTTGCCAAATTAAACTAGCGGTTTCTGGAGAGACATATTTCTCAAACAGACTCATTAACTGCTGTTTTTCCCACTGTTCCCGCAATTGAATCCCCGTCGCAGTGAGAAAAAGAGTGCCGATGGGGGTAGCAACGGGAATCCACAGAGTGCGCCAAGTGAGAATAATTAAAGCAAGAGCTAACCAAACAATGGGAAAAGCGAGAACGATCGCCAAACGCCGTTGTAAGGTTCGCTGGATTAAAAGAAAACTGGCCAGCAGTCCAATGGGAATCAAGAGGAGAAATTCCCCCCATTGCGGCAAACGACGCAGAAAGCGATCGCCTAAAATATTGTCAATAATGGCGGCATGAAGATAAACCCCAGAGGTGGGAGGATTGACATTCAGGGGGGTTCTAAGGGGATCGTTTGCCCCGGTTGCGGTAAATCCCACTAAAACAAGTTTATGCCGCAAATCTTCAGGGTTAAAATTCCCTTCAACAATATCGACGAAGGAATAAGTAGGGAAAGATTCTGTTTTGCCGATCCAATTAATGAGACGGTTTTGGAATTCGCGATCGCCTTGGGGTTGGGGAATTTTAGCAATGGGGGGTTCTCCTTCTGCTTCCCGCAGGAAATTTTCGACTTCCACCATCGCTAATCCTAAATTGGGGATGGAAAAATCAGTCTCATTATTCACCCACAGGGTAACTTCACGAGAAATGCCATCGGAGTCCCGTTGATGAAGGATTTGCCCTTGGTTAGCGGCAACTTCGGCGAGAATGGGGACGGGTTCGAGGGGAGTCGATCGCCCATCTTGCAAGCGGGTCCATGTCCTTCCCAAAACCACTGTTCCTAATGCGTCCATTGCTGCGGCAAATTCTTTATCTTGGGGACTGCGATCGGCAAAAATAATGTCAAATCCCACCACAAGGGGATAAGCGCGATCGAGGGATTCTAACAGTTTGCTATAGCGATCGCGGGGCCAGGATTGAAACTGTCCGTATTCTTGCAGGCTCTTTTCATCAATGCCAATAATGGCGATGCGATCGTCCCATTCTGATTGGGGTCGCAGTTGAAAAAGAAGGTTATACCCCGCACGTTCGAGGGGATTCCAGATTCCGGTTGGGATAGAAATAACCGTGAGAATTGTCGCGATCGTCCCCGCGATCCAAGGAGGATTCGTTCTCAAATAGTGCTGCAAGCGAGCAAACATAGGATTAGTTTAAAGTTACTATTGTTTGTAAAGAAATGTTACAGATTTGCAAAATTCTAGAAAAAGGGGTGACACCCCCCACCCCAACTGTTATATTAATACTTGTAGATGCACCCTGATGATTGGGGGAGTTGCCAAAACGGTGACTCTCTTTTTTTTTGACTTTTTTTGTTTCTACTTATAGCGCTACGCGCTAGGCAATAGGCAACAGGCAATAGTAAGCAATAACTGGGTTTTAGAAGTTAGAGATGTCCTAACTTTAATGCGTAGTGCTATACAAAATGCAAACAGTAGACCCCCAAGAGAGTCTACTGTCTGTCTGAATTATTTGTATTACTGCATGGCTTCTAAATAATCTCGAACGCGGTTGCGACGCTTAGGCTGACGTAATTTTTGTAAGGCTTTCGCTTCAATTTGCCGAACTCGTTCTCGAGATAATTCTAAAGCGCGACCGATTTCAGCCAAGGAATAGGGACTGCCCGTTTTTAATCCATACCGCAATTGAATCACTTCTCGTTCCCGCGTGGTCAAATCCGAAAGCAAGTTTTGTAATTCTCGCAATAAGGCTTCCCGCATCAAATTTTCTTCGGGAGAGGCTTCCTCAGTTTCCAATAAATCCCCCAATTCCGTATCTTTCTCCTTACCCACCTTAATTTCTAAGGAAACCGATCGCGGTATCCGCAACAGAACATCTCGCACCTGTTCGGGAGTCATATCTAATTCTTTAGCAATATCCTCAGTTTTGGCCGTGCGTCCCTGTTCTTGGGAAATTTTGCGCTGTGCCTTTTTAATCTTGTTCAGTTTTTCCGTAATGTGTACCGGGAGGCGAATAGTGCGGCTTTGAGTGGCGATCGCCCTCGTAATGCCCTGACGAATCCACCAGTAAGCATAGGTACTGAAGCGATAACCTTTGGTAGGGTCGAACTTCTCAACAGCGCGTTCTAATCCCAAAGTCCCTTCTTGAATCAAATCTAACAATTCTAAACCGCGATTCTGATATTTCTTCGCCACAGATACCACCAAGCGCAAGTTGGCTTTGATCATATGTTCTTTAGCGCGAATGCCAGATTTTTGTAGGTCCTCGAGTTCTTTGACCTGCAAATCCGCTAACATTGCCCAAGAGCATTTGCCAAGGGCGAGATCTGCCTTTAGGGTGGCAACATCTAGATCGACTATAGCTGCCCACCGTTCCCAAGAAGGGCGATGACCCAATTGAGCCGCGAGGCGATCGTGTGCTTCAATTAAAGCCACAAAGCGGTGCATAACGTTGACTTGATGGCGGTGTAGTAAATAAAGCTGCCATGAAGTTTCCGTAATATTTGCTGCTAGATCGGGGCGCAAAAGCAACTTCAATGTTAAATATAATTCGGGTTGGGTGGCTCGGGCGGACATTTCGCGGCGCAAGTCCAATAAGCCGACATAAGATTGAATGATTTGTGCTTCGGCGACCTCTTCATCGCGCTTCAAAAGAGGGACGCGACCGATTTCGGTTAAATATAAACGAACTAGATCTGTTGTGTTACGGTTGGAACGTTTGGCGGTTTCCATCGCGTCTATTCCTTCAACCTCAAATTCAACAGAGGGATCGGCCGGATTGAAATCTACCTCTGGAGAGAGGCGATCGTGTTCTCGGGACTCGACGGACAAAGATGGTGTTGGCATAATAACTTCTCGCTGGCGATCTGTGAAAATCGGGGAAAGGAAAGAACTGTTTTTGCGTCAGTCCCCACGCTAACAACCGCACTCTGAATTGACCCCTCTGTAAGGGCTCGCAACAATCAATCCCCGTTATCTCTATTGTAGATGCGCCCCCTTTCTAATTGGGTGATGCGGTACTTTGGGTGGGGTGATGCTTATCAGAAACTAAAATAATCTACGTCACTCGAAAGGGTGATTCCTGAAGGATCGAGAGAAATTGCTCCTCATCCTGGGATTCATCCGCGCCATTTTAAAACTCTTTCTTTGATGGGATTCTCAAATTTGCGCCCTTCTGCTACAGCACGAAAAAATTCGTTTTTGATTTGGTAGTACCACTTGGCCTGGGTATCGGCATCATTAATCAACATTAAAGGGGGATTGTGTTTTAAGCCGATTTGTTGCTGCACCACAACGCGGCGATCCTGATGGAGAAATGCTTTGGCGAAGGGACGTAATAATGGCACTAAAGCGCCCAACCACGGGACATTCCAATAAGCGATAAAGTTAACTTCTGTTTCGGTTTCCGAGAGGGGTGTTACTGCGGTTAAATTGGTAATAATGGACTCTCCAGCCCTGAGTTCTTCGATGCGAATTCCCGGTAATTGAAATGATATTTCTGTTTCTGGGACTCTTCCTCCTCCTAAAAGGCGATACATAGGAGTGACAATATCTATTTTATGTCGTGCCATTGTGAATCCGTAAAGAGAGGGGACAAAAAGCCGTGCCTGTTCTTGAAAATTGCCTTCAGAACGCCACCACCACGCCCGATGGACGAAGGGAGAGTGAGCCGGATCCATCAATCCCACCACGGCATGATCGACAAAACAGGGGAAATGAACGGTTTCTAGGAATTGGTAGGGGCGATCGCCAAATTCCGCTACCCGAGGCGGATCCATTTCTGGTTCGGGCATAGTGAGATCGCGATCTGTCTGGCGATCGCTCATATAAATCCAAATATTCCCTTGTATTTCTCTCACTAAATATGAATTCACGCCAAATCGCTTGAGATCGAGGGTTTGTCCTTCTACCAAAGCAGGAATTTCTGTACAATTTCCCTCGCCGTCAAAACGCCAACCATGATAAGAGCATTCTACTTCCTTGCCGTCAAAACGTCCGCAACTGAGGGGAATGCCGCGATGAGGGCAAATATCTCGCAGGGCAAAAACTTCCCCATCTTGACGACGACCAAATAAAATCGGTTCTCCCAATAAAGTTTTTGCTAACATTTTTCCCCGTTTGAGGCGGCTTCCAGGTAGCCCGTAATACCAAATATTGCGGAGAAAAAAGTCTTTCTGTGGGGTCATGGGTAGTGGGTAAGGGTATTAATAGACTGGCATTGTAGATCGTAATCAAGATTTTTGAGAAACCGATGGCCTTTTCAGGATTTTCTCAGATCGTCATGGGATAAAGATAGTTATCAACATAGTATAAGTTCCAAACTCGCTCTTAAAACCATGAATTTAACTAAATATTTTATTATTCTCGGCTTTACTCTTCCTCTTCTCACGGGCTGCAATTCTCTCCCTTTTCTGCAAGCGGCTACTCCAGAGAATACCGTCGAAGAAACGCGATCGCCAAATTTCGATTTTACTTACGACGAATATGCCGATGTTCTGAAAACCTATGTTGACGAAGATGGTTTTGTTGATTATAAAGCACTACAACTCAATCGACAAAAACTCGATCGCTTTAATCAATCTCTCGCTTTAGTCTCCCAAGAAATGTATGATTCTTGGAATGAAAAGGAACAAATTGCATTTTGGACTAATGCGTATAATTCTTTTACGTTACAATCCATTATCGATCAAGAACCTTTAAAAAGTAGTATTAAAGATATTTTAGGGGTTTGGAAGGGTCGCCGTTTCCAAATTGCCGAACAATCCAAAACTTTAGATGATATCGAACATAAAACCTTACGACCTAATTATAATGAACCGCGAATTCATGCTGTTATTAATTGCGCTTCAATTAGTTGTCCTATTCTCCGAACCGAACCCTATACTGGAGAGAAATTAGAAGAACAGTTAGAAGAACAAACGCGGGGCTAGATTTCTAGTCCTCACGGTATTCAAATCGATCGCGCAAAAAATATTGTTTCTCTCTCTTCTCTTTTTGATTGGTTTGGTAGTGACTGGGAAAAAGATTATA
>NZ_JAYGHV010000313.1:0-10204 GCF_034932145.1 Spirulina sp. 06S082
CAATCCTTCCAATTGTCGCAATGCCTCGGACATTGCCTTAACTTTTTGGGGTTCGAGAGAATCGTTAGAAGATGGCGCTTGGGAAGCGATCGCCATAATGCCATCATTAAAACGGCGATCGAATTCCTCCTGTTCTAAAAATAAATACCAAATTGCTTCGATCGCGCTAGCAATATGGGGAATGGGAGTCGCAAACAGGATCAAATAGAATATTCCCCACAAGGGTTGGCGCAAATAGAACTTGTGCAAGCCCACAATCGGCGCGATCGTCCCGGCTAATGCTAGAATCACAGCAATTTTCTGATTTCTGGGTTTTTGCCAAAGGGTGTTAAACATAGAATTTTTCCTTGTCTTCTCCTCCTCGTCTCTTCTTAATTCTGCGTCACCCCTCCTTTCCCCTTTGCCCTCAATACGGAAAACCGAATTGCTTCGCGACTTTTCTCTACCCTACAATAAATGTAAGTTGGTATAGACTATTTTACAGTACATTAACAAAAGAGATTTACCGGGGGACCATGGGATTTTTTGATTCGGAAGTTGTTCAACAAGAAGCGAAAAAGTTGTTTGAAGATTATCAATCCCTCATACAGCTTGGAGGTGAGTACGGCAAATTCGATCGCGAAGGGAAAAAGCTCTTTATCGATCGAATGGAAGAAATCATGGATCGCTATAAAATCTTTATGAAACGCTTTGAGTTATCAGAAGACTTTATGGCAAAAATGACCGTAGAGCAACTCAAAACCCAACTGAGTCAATTTGGGATGACTCCTCAAGCCATGTTCGACCAAATGAACACAACTCTCGAACGGATGAAATCAGAAATTGAGTAGGCGATTTTATGCCAATTTTCTAGCAAAACCATCTGATTAATCTACTCATTGGTTTGTTCGGTTTCGCCGTGTTTTTTAAGAAGCGCAGAAATTTTGTGCCGGATGAGAATTCCAGGTTTATCCGTCATCATCTGTTGTTCTTTTTTGATATCCAATGGCACATCATAATTGGTAGATTCAAGGATTTCTTTGTCTTCGAGAGTGACTTGGCGATCGAAAGCAACAGCATCTGCGGCTTTAGTTTCTTCTTCCGTGTCATTTCGTAAGCAAAATTGGACGATTTGCGAAGAGGAATCACTGATAGGAGTCGCGGTATTAACGACAATATGAGTTAATCCATTGGGATAATTAATTCGCAGCAAACAAGTAAAAGGCATAAACCAATCCATATCTAAGGTACGATGGGTTTGTTCGTCTTCCATGTTTAGATTTTGTCTCTGCAATTCCGGATTAACAACACCCAGTTTTGCCTGAACTTTAATACCGTATTCTGTATCCTTAATATCTAACTCATCAGGAATGGGGTGTTCCGTGCTGCCAAATGTCGTAGTATGAACATAAGTAGGATGAGCCAAATCTAATTCATTTTCCATTACCCGCAATCCCGCACAATTCCACGTCTCATAAAACTCGGGAATTAAGCGATAATCGGACTGACTTGCTTCAGGAATTTGCGGTATATCTTGTATCGGGTCATCGGACAAACAAACCCACGCATAACCATACCGTTCTTGACATTGATAGGTTTGAATTTTATAAGTTTTGGGAATTTGTGCCTTATCACTAATTTGCGGCACATTAACACAACGCCCTGTTTCATCAAACTCCCACCCATGATAGGGACAAGCAATATTTCCTTCAGTTACTTTTCCTTTTGATAATTGTGCCGAACGATGACAGCAGCGATCGCGCGCCGCGATCGGCTGGCCTTTCAAATCTAACCACACAACCAGTTTTTCTCCTAGCAAGACGAAACTTTGTGGTGTATCCTCCAACTGAGAGATAGGTATTACAGGATACCAGAAACGTTTAAATACAAGTTGACGAGTAACTAACATGGTAAGAATAAATTCTAGAAACTAAAAGGACTAAACTCCTCGATTTATTTCATAATATTAGGAAATAGTTTGTAAAAAATAATACATTCCAATTTCTTGAATCAAAACGAAAAAAGCCCTCAATTGTTGAAAAAGAGAGCTTTTCTCGTAAGAATAAACTTGGCATCGAGCTATTGTGCCAGGAGGCAACCCTCCAAGTATCGTGGCCGCTGCAACATTTCACAACCGAGTTCGGGATGGAGTCGGAGTGGGTCTATTGCGCCAAAGACACCAAGAATAATGAACCTTGAAGACTGCAAGAAGAAAGAAGTAATTAATGTCTGAGGTCAAGCCCTCGGTCTGTTAGTACGCCTTGGCTGCAAACATTGCTGCTCTTCCACCTAGCGCCTATGAACGGATGTTCTCTCCGTGACCTTACTGGTTTAAACCATGAGAGTACTCATCTTGAGGTGGGCTTCCCACTTAGATGCTTTCAGCGGTTATCCACTCCGCACTTGGCTACCCTGCGTTTACCGTTGGCACGATAACAGGTACACCAGAGGTGCGTTCCTCCCGGTCCTCTCGTACTAAGGAGGACTCCTCTCAATACTCTTGCGCCTGCACCGGATATGGACCGAACTGTCTCACGACGTTCTGAACCCAGCTCACGTACCGCTTTAATGGGCGAACAGCCCAACCCTTGGGACGTACTTCCGCCCCAGGTTGCGATGAGCCGACATCGAGGTGCCAAACCTCCCCGTCGATGTGGACTCTTGGGGGAGATCAGCCTGTTATCCCTAGAGTAACTTTTATCCGTTGAGCGACGGCCCTTCCACTCAGTGCCGTCGGATCACTAAGGCCTAGTTTCCTACCTGCTCGACCTGTATGTCTCGCAGTCAAGCTCTCTTATGCCTTTACACTCTATGGCTGATTTCCAACCAGCCTGAGAGAACCTTTGCGCGCCTCCGTTACCTTTTTGGAGGCGACCGCCCCAGTCAAACTGCCCACCTGAAACTGTTTCCTTCCCGGTTAACGGGTTAGGGTTAGAATTCTAGCCTCGCCAGAGTGGTATCTCACCGATGGCTCTGTATTCCCCACAAGGAATACTTCATCGCCTCCCACCTATCCTGCGCAAGCAAAGCCCGAACCCAATTCCAAGCTACAGTAAAGCTTCATAGGGTCTTTCTGTCCGGGTGCAGGGAGTCCGTATCTTCACAGACAATCCTATTTCGCCGAGTCTCTCTCCGAGACAGCGCCCAAATCGTTACGCCTTTCGTGCGGGTCGGAACTTACCCGACAAGGAATTTCGCTACCTTAGGACCGTTATAGTTACGGCCGCCGTTCACCGGGGCTTCAGTCGCCAGCTTCATTTTTCAACTGACCGGCTTCCTTAACCTTCCGGCACTGGGCAGGCGTCAGCCCCTATACTTCCTCTTACGAGTTGGCAGAGACCTATGTTTTTGGTAAACAGTCGCTTGGGCCTATTCACTGCGACCAGCTCTCGCTGGCACCCCTTCTTCCAAAGTTACGGGGTAATTTTGCCGAGTTCCTTAGAGAGAGTTATCTCGCGCCCCTTGGTATTCTCTACCTCCCCACCTGTGTCGGTTTCGGGTACGGGTACTGAGGCTTCATCGTGCAACTGGCTTTTCTTGACACTATCCTTCACTATGCGTTCTCCGTAGAAAACTCCCAATCCAATCAGGGTATAGCTATCTTTCATGCGTCCCCAGTTACACTCCCTCTCAGCAGTTAGGGATTATTGACCCTATATCCATCGACTACGCCTTTCGGCCTCGCCTTAGGTCCCGACTACCTCTCCGCGGACGAGCCTTCCGGAGAAACCCTTAGGGTTTCGGGGTTGAGGATTCTCACCTCAATTTTCGCTACTCAAGCCGACATTCTCACTTCTATAAAGTCCACATCTGCTTGCCGCTAATGCTTCTCACCTTATAGAACGCTCCCCTACCATGTAGCCGCGTTACATGTAACGCTTCTACATCCACAGCTTCGGTAAATCGCTTAGCCCCGTTCATTTTCGGCGCAGGAGCGCTTGACCAGTGAGTTATTACACACTCTTTCAAGGATGGCTACTTCTAGGCAAACCTCCTGGTTGTCAATGCACTCCCACCTCCTTAATCACTTAGCGATTATTTGGGGACCTTAGCTGGTGGTCTGGGCTGTTTCCCTCTTGACGATGAAGCTTATCCCCCACCGTCTTACTGGCTAAGTTTTATCTGGGTATTCTGAGTTTGCCTCACTTTGGTACCGCTCTCGCAGCCCGCAGCGAAACAGTGCTTTACCCCCCAGACAATCTCTTAACCGCTGCGCCTAAACACATTTCGGGGAGAACCAGCTAGCTCCAGGCTCGATTGGCATTTCACCCCTAACCACACCTCATCCGCCAATTTTTCAACATTGGTCGGTTCGGACTTCCACTTGGTTTTACCCAAGCTTCATCCTGGACATGGTTAGATCGCCTGGGTTCGGGTCAACAAAACGTGACTAACGCCCTATTCGGACTCAGTTTCCTTTTGGCTTCAGCTTTTTCCGCTTTAACCTGCCACGCTCTGTTAGTCGCCGGCTCATTCTTCAACAGGCACGCGGTCAGACGTTTAATCGTCCTCCCACTGCTTGTAAGCTAACGGTTTCACGTTCTATTTCACTCCCCTTACCGGGGTTCTTTTCACTTTTCCCTCGCGGTACTTTTCGCTATCGCTCACGCAGTAGTATTTAGCCTTACCAGGTGGTCCTGGCTGATTCATTCGGGATTTCACGTGCCCCGAACTACTCGGGATTCAGCTAAGATTATTTCAATTTTTGACTACAGGACTTTTACCTTCTCTGGTACAGCTTTCAACTGCTTCGTCTAATTTCCACTTTCTATGTCGCTGTCCCACAACCCCTTCTACCGAGGTAGAAGGTTTGGGCTGTTCCCTTTTCGCTCGCCGCTACTGGGGGAATCGCTTTTGCTTTCTTTTCCTCTAGCTACTAAGATGTTTCAGTTCGCTAGGTTCGCTCGTTCTCGCCTATATATTCAGCGAGTCGTTCTTTTAGGTTGCCCTATTCGGACACCTCCGGATCGATGCTTGTTTCCAGCTCCCCGGAGCGTTTCGCCGGTTACTGCGTCCTTCTTCGCCTCTGCGTGGCCAGGGATCCGCCGTTAGCTCTTTGTAGCTTGACCTCTCTTTTTTGGCTTTTTGGATTTGTCTGTTATTGTTCCTGAATTAAAACCCAGAAACTTTATTGACTCCTCTGTTTGTACGCTTTCTTCTGAGAATTTCCTTTTGGGAATCTCTTTGGATGCGTACCACCTTTACGTCTTTCTTCTATGCAGTTTTCAAGGTTCTGGTCTGGACTTTACAAGTCCAGCATTCTCTCTGGTGGCAGAATTTTTTTTAATTCTCTCCCAAGAGCCGATGCTGTCTTTATTTATCCTCGAAAAAAAAGCACGGTAATGAGATTTTTACTTCTTATTGCCTTGATTTTACTTTTTTCTCGTCTGGGCCATCCTGGACTTGAACCAGGGACCTCACCCTTATCAGGGGTGCGCTCTAACCACCTGAGCTAATAGCCCATTTGAACCGAACAGAATTAAGTTTGAAAGTTTTTCACATCTTCGTTCGACCTCGGGATTGTTTCAATTATCAACTATCTTTTTATTGATAATCGAAGCGGGTCTCCCTATAAAGGAGGTGATCCAGCCACACCTTCCGGTACGGCTACCTTGTTACGACTTCACCCCAGTCACTAGCCCCACCTTCGGCGCCCTCCTCCGCGAACGGTTGGAGTAACGACTTCGGATGTTGCCAGCTTCCATGGTGTGACGGGCGGTGTGTACAAGGCCCGGGAACGGATTCACCGCAGTATGCTGACCTGCGATTACTAGCGATTCCTACTTCATGCAGGCGAGTTTCAGCCTGCAATCCGAACTGTGACCGAGTTTGCTGGGATTCGCTTGCCGTCGCCGGTTTGCTGCCCTTTGTCTCGACCATTGTAGTACGTGTGTAGCCCAAGGCGTAAGGGGCATGCTGACTTGACGTCATCCCCACCTTCCTCCGAGTTGTCCCCGGCAGTCTCCCTAGAGTGCGCGATTTAATCGCTAGCAACTAAGGACGAGGGTTGCGCTCGTTGCGGGACTTAACCCAACATCTCACGACACGAGCTGACGACAGCCATGCACCACCTGTCTTGGCGTTCCCTAAGGCACTCTCTCCTTTCGGAAAGATTCGCCAGATGTCAAGCCTTGGTAAGGTTCTTCGCGTTGCATCGAATTAAACCACATACTCCACCGCTTGTGCGGGCCCCCGTCAATTCCTTTGAGTTTCACACTTGCGTGCGTACTCCCCAGGCGGGAAACTTAACGCGTTAGCTTCGGCACGGCTCGGGTCGATACAAGCCACGCCTAGTTTCCATCGTTTACGGCTAGGACTACTGGGGTATCTAATCCCATTCGCTCCCCTAGCTTTCGTCCCTCAGTGTCAGTTACAGCCCAGCAGAGCGCCTTCGCCACCGGTGTTCTTCCCAATCTCTACGCATTTCACCGCTACACTGGGAATTCCCTCTACCCCTACTGTACTCTAGTTTTGCAGTTTCCACTGCCTTTCAGAAGTTGAGCTTCTGTCTTTGACAGCAGACTTACAATACCACCTGCGGACGCTTTACGCCCAATAATTCCGGATAACGCTTGCCTCCTCCGTATTACCGCGGCTGCTGGCACGGAGTTAGCCGAGGCTTTTTCATCAGGTACCGTCAGAACTTCTTCCCTGATAAAAGCGGTTTACGACCCAAGGGCCTTCCTCCCGCACGCGGTATTGCTCCGTCAGGCTTTCGCCCATTGCGGAAAATTCCCCACTGCTGCCTCCCGTAGGAGTCTGGGCCGTGTCTCAGTCCCAGTGTGGCTGATCGTCCTCTCAGACCAGCTACCGATCGCTGTCTTGGTAGGCCTTTACCCCACCAACTAACTAATCGGACGCGAGCTCTTCTCTAGGCAATAAATCTTTTACCGTTAGGCTCATCCGGGATTAGCAGTCGTTTCCAACTGTTGTCCCCGACCTAGAGGCAGATTCTCACGCGTTACTCACCCGTCCGCCACTATCTCCGAAGAGACCGTTCGACTTGCATGTGTTAAGCATACCGCCAGCGTTCATCCTGAGCCAGGATCAAACTCTCCATTTTGTGGAAATTATTTCCTTTTACTCTTTTCTTTTTTGACGAGGATGTGTATTATACTTTCAAACTTATTCTTTTTTCTTGGTTCGGCGCGCTGCTTTTGAGTGCTCCGTTTCCGGTTGCTCTCTCAACCGCGCATTTACTAAGGTAGCTACTTTTTCTCTACCTGTCAACCCTTTTTGCGAAAATATTTTTCTCTCTACTCCTCTTTTTTCCTACATTCCCCTCATATCAACTCTTTTGGGTTTAAAAAAAACAGGAAATTCTTTTTGGGATTTTCCTGTTTTTGCCTTTTTAGTTTCTATGTTCTGGTTTTACCCTAGGGAGCTAGAGCATTTCCTCGCAACATACTGCCTAAAGTTTTAGCTGTGATTTTCATTTGGATAAGGGGATTGGCTGGCACTACTGTCTTATATAGATAGCTATCGAAGGTCAAACGCTGTACGTCTTGGTCTGCACACATTTCTACGAATGCTTCTCGGGTTGCGTCAGTTCGGTAGAATACGCGTTGCAGCAGGTCTAGGACTAAATAGGTCATGCCATATTTTTTATCCCACTGTTTCAGGTATTGTTTGAGATCGCTTTCGCTGGGAATCTGCTGACCGTTGTTGCTTGTTTCTATTATGGTTTCAGCACACATCCTGGCTGACTTGGCAGCGAAGTAAATTCCTTCTCCGGATGATTTGGTTACTGTTCCGGCTGCATCACCAACTAGGGCTACTCTGCCCACGACTCGTCGAGGTCTTGGATGCTCGGGGATGGGGTGAGCCTCTACTTTGATAATCTGGCCTCCTTGCAATTTTCGAGCTGCTCGGGTGCGAATTCCTTTTTGTAGGTCTTTGATTTTAGCTTTGTTAATTTTCATTGTTCCCGTTCCGACGGCTACGTGGTCGTATTTGGGAAAGACCCATGCGTAAAAGTCGGGGGATACGTCATTACCCACGTACATTTCTGCTAGGTCTTCGTAGTAGCTCATTTGTCCTTCAGGAAGACGGATGCGCTCTTGGAAGGCGATCGCGTAGTTATAATCTCCTGCGTCTATAGCTTTGGCGATACGGGAGTTTGCTCCGTCTGCACCAATGACAACATCAACTTTCAGGGTTTTCATGATTCCGCTTGCACTGCCATCAGAGTGATCGGCATAATGCAAGGTGTATGCTTCGCGATCGCTCGAGGGGATATCTAGCTTACATACTGTTCCATTGATTAAATTTGCGCCTAATTCGGCTGCGCGATCTCTTAAAAAGCCGTCGAGGACTTCCCGACGACACATTCCTATATATTCATCTTCTCGCTCAATATTGATATCAACCTCAACATTGGAGGGTGAGATCATTTTCATTTTTCTCACCTGACGGTCTATGATCTCCGGAGGTAGAGCGAATTCTTCCACCATACATAAAGGGATCGCTCCTCCGCAGGGTTTAGCATTGTCCAATTTACGCTCGAATAAATAGGTTTCTATTCCAGCTTTAGCTAAAGTCTCGGCTGCCGACGATCCGGCAGGTCCTGCTCCTACTACTGCAACTCTTAGTCCCACGACTTTTCTCCTGTGCTTTACAGGTTTGCATGGTAGCACGGAGATATAGTAGAGAGTGGTTACTTGCAGAAAGTTTCCAGAAATTTGCAACAGACCTTAACAGACTCTGTAATATTTTGCAATATTTTTCAGATTTGTTGTTAGAGGCAATATGCTCAGGGGATGTTGGGTTTTAGGGTGCATCCCAGTTTTGTAAAAACAGCGAGCAAGATGCTCGCACTACCTCAATTATCAGCTATTGTAGTCTCGCTCCCTAGAGCTATAATTATTCGAGAAAATATTGTCAATTTGCAATTTTGAGATGCACCCGGGTTTTATTACTGCTGAAGTTTCAAAACTGCCATAAATGCTTCTTGAGGTACATCTACAGTCCCGATGGACTTCATGCGTTTTTTTCCTTTAGCTTGCTTCTGTAAAAGTTTCTTCTTCCGCGAAATATCCCCTCCGTAACACTTCGCCAAAACATCTTTTCGTAAAGCTGGAATCTGTTCGCTTGCAATAACCTTTGAACCGATCGCCGCTTGCAAAGGAATCTTAAATTGATGGCGAGGAATGAGTTCTTTTAACTTTTCTGTAAGGGCGCGTCCCATGGGATAAGCCTTATCCTTGTGTACGATGGTAGCTAAAGAATCCACTGGATCGCCATTGACCAGAATATCCAATCGCACCAACTTATTCTCCCGATAACCTGTGAGATGATATTCCATACTGGCATAACCCCGAGAGCGAGATTTCATGCGATCGAAAAAGTCTGTCACGACTTCTGCCAAGGGCATATCATAAATTAACGTCGTGCGCTTACTGGCAAAGTAGCGCATATCTTTAAAAATGCCCCGACTGGTTTGACATAAATCCATTAATGTGCCGACATATTCTTCAGGGGTAATAATCTCTAAATGAATGTAAGGTTCTTCGAGCTTTTCTCGTTTGTCGGGGGAAACTAATTGGCTGGGATTATCGATTTCGTAGCTTTCTCCCGAGTTTGTCGTGACGCGATAAACTACTGAGGGAGCCGTGGTAATCAAATCTAAATTGTATTCTCTTTCTAATCGTTCTTGGACGATTTCCATGTGTAATAATCCCAAGAAACCGCAGCGAAAACCAAATCCCATTGCGCTAGAAGTTTCCGGTTCGTATTGCAAAGCAGCATCACTGAGTTGCAGTTTTTGCAAGGCATCTCGCAACTCTTCATATTGTGCGGAATCTATGGGAAATAGGCCACAAAAAACCATTGGTTTTGCTTCTGCATATCCGGGTAAAGGTTCTTCGGCGCGATCGCTGGCTAAGGTAATTGTATCCCCTACCCGAGCGTCAGCAACGGCTTTAATTGCAGCCGCAATATAACCCACTTCTCCTGCATGGAGTTCATTGACTGGGATTTGACCAGGAGAAAGAATGCCAAGTTCGTCGATTTCATATTCCTTTTCCGAAACCATCAAACGAATGCGATCGCCTTTTTTGACTTTCCCATCCATGACTCGAAAATAAACAATAACACCTCGATAATGATCGTAATAACTGTCAAAAATAAGAGCGCGTAATGGTTCTTCAATGGTATCTCGTGGCGGCGGCACTAAATGCACAATAGATTCTAAAATTTCATCAATACCGATGCCTTCTTTTGCAGA
>NZ_JAYGHV010000314.1:0-9533 GCF_034932145.1 Spirulina sp. 06S082
TGCACCGTGCCAAATTCCTGCAACCAACATAATGAGAAAAAGATTCAAACAAGTTCGTTTTAAACTCTTTCTCGAACCACCGAGAGGAAAATATAAATAGTTTCGCAACCAATCTCCGAGGGTAATATGCCATCTGCGCCAAAAGCTGGCAATACTTGTGGTAAAATAAGGAAAATCAAAGTTTTGCGGTAGATTAAAGCCGAGAAACATGGCACTTCCTCGAGCAATGTCTACATAGCCGCTAAAATCAAAGTAAAGTTGTAAGCCATAAGTTAAAACAGCTAACCAGAGATCGCCACTTCCTGCTCGTTCTAAACTGCCAAAACAGAGATCGACAAAAATGCCTAAGCGATCGGCAATTAATGCCTTTTTAACTGCTCCTTGAGCCATCAACCATGCTCCTTCTGAAAACTGTTCTGGAGAGGGATATTTGATTTCTCTAAACTGATTGATGAATTGATGAAAGCGGGTGATGGGTCCAGAAATTAGTTTGGGAAAAAAGAGTTTATAGCTGGCAAATTTGAGAAAACTTTTGGTGGCTGGCGCACCGCGATAAATATCAATAAGATAGGCAATACATTCAAAGGTAAAAAAGGAAATTCCGAGGGGTGCAATGAGGCGATCGCCAATCCAATCTGCACTTTGGCTGGCAACAGGAAAGTTAAGTACCATTGCAATCGTATCGAGCAAAAAAGGGAGGTATTTAAAACCTAATAATAAAATCACATTGAGTCCCACGCCAAAAATAAGTAGTTGGGTGGCGCGGTTATTCCAAACTTGCTGCATTTCTTCCCATTCTTGATTGGAAAGTCGAGAATATTGCGGCTGAAAACTTCCCCGCGATCGCACTTCCATAATTTTGCCCAATTGAAAATTAAGAAAGGTCATTAAGAGAAGAAAGGGAATATATTCAATTTGGAGTAAACTATAGAAGATTAAACTAGCAAAGCAAAGAATCCAAAGGCGTATATCTTGGGTCGATTCTGAAGGGCGATCGCCAGACAATTGAGAACCTGATGCAGCTTGGGAAAAATCTAGTTTAACCGCAGGACGAAATCGACCATAGTACCAATAAATCCAAACTAAAGTTAATAAAAATACGCCATAAAGTGGATCTAATAAGTTCATAATTACAATTATAGATCGTCAAAAATACTCTCTCGGGCGAGGAAGACGGAAACTTGATAAGCACCGTAACGGTTAAGATGGCTGGGATCGGAAAAATAATCATAGTCAGTTTGCCAGCGCTGCGCTAGATTGAGAAAATCAAAATTGTATTGTTCTGTGGCAATTTGCATTTGTTCTTGAAATTTTTCTTCGTATTTACTGCGAACTGGGTCTTGTAAATATTCATGGGTGAGGGGAAGATTAACAAAAACCACTTGAACTTGTTGGTTTGCCAGATAAGACATTAACTTATGAAACGCATCGTATTGACTGCCAAGTATATTAAAAGAACTGTAGTCGCGATCGTGGATTCCAGCAACTTTGGGATGGGATAAATAATAAGTTTCTGGATCGAAACGGACAGAAAGCGGGAGAAAACCATCGGTGTCAATCGGTTCTCGGGCGAAAACAGAGGGGGTTGTTTCCCATATATCTAGGTCAAGGTTTAAATCTTCTACAGAAGGAATGCGGGCAGTAAATTGGATGCTTAAGGCATCTTTGAGGCGATCGCGTTGGGCATAGACTCCAGAAAATTCTCCCAATGCTTCCCCAAACCAATGATTGATATCTTGATAACCTGTTGTTAAGTTCTCACTGAGATTAGCGAGAGAAAATTCCCAGGATTCTTCCATCGGCGTTTCCGAACCGGGAAATTTCCCCTGTTTTAATTGGCGAAACCCTCGAGAACTGGCGATCGCCTCATAAGTTAAGTCTTGTCTACCGCTATTAAACGCCCTCGCACCATCTGCCCAAATAATACGTTTAGGAAGTTCCTCCGCATTTAAAATCTGTGCCAGTAGCAGATGTACTACTTGTGCCGTCGCTCCATTAATCCCGAAGTTAAAAATATCGATGCGATCGCCAGGTATTGGTGGGCTGTCTTCACTGTTGCCCGTTGCCTCTTCCCCGTTGCCTAATTCCCTCTTCCCTATTTCCTTTTGTAACACCGTTGGATCGATACCGCGCAACGCCCGAGAACTCCCGACAATTAGAATATCCGGCGCACCCCATCGCTTGACTCGTTCTCGATATAAAGCCAGTTTTTCGTCTAATAGCGTATTGTTAAAGGATGAACTCGACAGTCGCGCAACAGCAAGCATCGCTGCCTTTTGAGCTTCCTTTTCTTCAGATTCGTTAGGTTTGGTCTCCAAACCGGGTAGGGGTTTGGTCTCCAAACCCTCCTCCAAACCCTCCAAACCCCCACCCCGATCGCCAAATTCTTCAACATTAGCGATCGCCCCCGAGATTGCATTGTGCTGCGTTAACCAGCGCATTAAACCCCAATCAATCTGTATGGCGAGAAAACAGCCGATCGCCAGCCAGGTTAAAGCAGCCGGAAAACTGGTCTTGGAGGGATAAGAGACGGGGGTTTGTGTGAGGGAAGATTTTGCTTCTTGAGAAGGAAGAGGTGCAAAAAACTGCGTTGCATTGAAAATTGTCTGCAAGCGCGATCGCCAAACTTGCCATCCTTGTAGAGGCGCAACAGAGGCTGGAGAAGCGTCCGCAACCACAGAACCATCCGGAGGGGGAGAAACGGGGAAAAATAGGGGTTTGGAGGAGGGGTTGGAGGAGGGTTTGGTTTGCTGCCATGTTCCTGCCTGGAAACGTTTGGCCTCTTCAAAATCAATACCATAACTCCAGAGAGGAGAAGACTGCCCCGATCGCCGTCCGTAAATTCTGGCTCCTGCGAGATCGTCAATTTTCAACTTTTCCAGTAATTCTTCAATTTTAGGAGCCACGAGGGTTTGGCGCGGACAAACCACCGCCTCGGTCATAATATGCAGTAAGCGATCCTTAAAACAGAGTTTGATGCGAATGCCTCCCGTGGCCAAACGCCCTTCTACATCGGGGTTGAGTAAGCGTTGCAACAAGAAATTTAAGGCTTCAGGATGTTTTTGTTGGGCGAGAAGGAGAGTAGAGAGGGCTAATTGTGGGTCCTTTGCGGCAGGTAATTCCAACCAATGCACCCAAATGGGGCGATCGGGGAATTCCTCCAAGTTTAAAAGCGCTGCATCTTCCGGGATAAAATCCTCTGATTCCGGCGTTTTCAATCCGTAAATTTCTGCGGTTTCGATCCCTTGGGGTGATAATTCTTGGAGAAGAGGCGCGATCGCGCTAACCACTTCCTCTCGCGCAGGGGCTACTTCTGAAGCGGGTAAATCTTCTCGCCAACTGGAAAAGATATGTAGTGTCTTGTCTTTGAGTACTGTGTTAATGCGAATATCCCGATGCTGAAAGCAATTTTCCAGCAAGCATTCAATCGATTGAATATCCCCCCATCGCGCCCATTCTCGCAACATTACCGATCTGCGGGTCAGATCGACTTGTAGCATCCAATCTGGGGTTTCTTCCCCTTGGACTTGGGCGCGAATAATCGCTTCCTTAAACCCTTCCAGTTCTAAATCTCGCAACTGCTGGGCAATAGGTTCGGCAATCAGAGAGGCATCGGGACTATAGTGACAGCTACAAATAACCCAGAGGCGCTTGAAAGAAAAGCGATCGCCATCATCGGGAAGTTTTTGGATCAGCACTTTAACCGCGACACCGAGATGAGAAAGGGATTCGCTGAGATAGCGGGCGATCGCCTCGGGAGTTCCACCCCGTGCTAAGTCTTCATTGGAAATGGGGAGTGCTGGGGGAGTGGGGGAGTCGGGGGTTGGGAGTTGGGAATCGGCAGCAGGAGGGGGGGTCTGTATGCGATCTAAAACAATCGATTCAATCCAATCTGGGCGCTGTTTGCCAATGCTTCTACCGTAGAGGACAATTTTATAGATTGGGTCTTCTGTATTGCGAAAAAAGCGCTGAAAACTCACTGCTTTGGTTTTGAGGGCGCTAACGAGACGAGTCTTTAAAAGCTCCTGTTCCGGTGTTTGGGAGCCCTCGCAAAGAATGTGGAGATTATTCCCTCGCAGGCGAATTCGCAGCCGAACTCCTGGCTCTTGAATCGCTTGATAGAGCCATTGAGACAATGAGGAAGGTTGTAGTTTGTTTGGACTCCGTTCGATATCAAGCATTTAGAGAATTGCGGAAGGTGGGGAGATGGGGGATAAAGGAAGAATCAATTTCTTTAAATGATTGTTACGATAGCAAGAAATGGGGAATTTAGGGAAGCGGGATAAGGCTAACCATTGATTCGGACGGATTCGGTCTGGTGTTGCGACGTAAAATTTAGATTATTTTAAATAACCCGAGTTGCTAGTTACAAATAGGATACGTTTCGATCCCCCTAAATCCCCCTTAAATCCCCCTCCCGTCCCCCTTAAAAAGGGGGAAAGCCAGAGGATGCTTCGCTTTTTCAACGATGGGGACTTCCGGATTCTCCCCCCTTATCAAGGGGGGCTGGGGGGGATCGAATCAATAACTAGCAAGTTGAGTTAAATAAACGGTTGTGGCAAATTGTAAATCGCTGAAACCCCTATTCTTTCGTTGACTGCCACAAACTCCTTTTCTAGCAAGGGTTAGAGGAATTTTATACTGGTTTTTAATTGCGAATCTGTCTCAATAATTGGGTGCGGGCTTGACTGCCACAAAATCGGCTGCTAGGATAGGCTTAGTGTAAGGCTTCCAGAAGTGGTCCCTTTTACAACTAATCCCCTTTTAGGGGACTGAAACATAAATTCCTAAGGCCTGTGGCCACTCCATCAAGAACTTTTACAACTAATCCCCTTTTAGGGGACTGAAACGCCTAGCACCCCCCTCAGGAATGCCTGGAGGTCGCTTTTACAACTAATCCCCTTTTAGGGGACTGAAACCACACCTCCTGTGGGAGTTCGGATTGGCGTGCCTGCTTTTACAACTAATCCCCTTTTAGGGGACTGAAACGGGGGAGTTAATTGCTCATTTTCAGGAACGAACCACTTTTACAACTAATCCCCTTTTAGGGGACTGAAACATACTACGGTTCCCGTAGACGACAACATATTTTCCTTCTTTTACAACACCTTAATCGGGTTAGTAGGGACGTTTCATGCAACGTCCCTACAGATTCTGCGATCGCGGAATGCTAAGGTTTCCTACATAAAAATATTCTAAATGCTAAGATCGTATTTCTTTAGTTTGCTGAAATCTCAACTTTAAACCGATCGCCAATTGTTTACCCAGCCAATAAAGCATCGTTAAAACAATAAAAGTGATGCCAATAACTAAAACATTCATGGGATCGTAAAAATTAACAATACCCGTGTGAAAAACATCGATAGGCTTTGTCACAAAGTCCCAACTGTTAAAACGCTGAAATCGTCCTAAAAATATCCCGACAGCAGAGAGAAAATGGAGCATTAATTCACAGGGAAAAATAAATCTTGATTTTCCTTCTTGTTTTAAATAATCCCCTAAATTGATTAAAGATAAAACATAAGCGCCAAATCCAGCACCCAAAAAGAGAGTATATTGAGGAATCAAAACCAGAGTCACGATCCAAATTGAATACCCGTTACGAATAAAATTAATTAAATGAACCGTATCCGTTAAAACATAGGGCGCATTAGGCAGAAAAGCAACGAAAGTTAATAACCCCAACCACCATAACCAGGAACGAGGCTTTTCACTTTTAAATAGCCAAAGACTTAAAGCAAAAGGAATGAAAGCGAGAAAAAGATTCCAAGCAATAAAATGACTCCGCATTAATGCTTTCAAAGAAGTAACAAACCAAAAGAATAAACGTTCTAGCATGATTTTTCCAAAAAATAAATTAAGCAATAAAAGGTTTAACAGCAAAATCCCCTAGTGTCAGGGTATGACTGTCTTGTTCTCCTAGGGATACAAATTTGATAATGACTTCACTGGCGATCGCCACCGCTAGTAAAACTAAATTACGTGCTAAGGGATAATCGCAAATATCGTCATTTATAGCAGAAGGAACGCGATATTTGTCATTCCAGATAACCTCAGCATAATCTCTAGAGAGTCCAACATGAAGACAAGCAAGATTATTTTTTTGGCAATAGTCTTTAACCGCTTGACGAGATGAACTATTATCAAAAGTATCGATAACTAAATGAGCATTACCCAGCAATTGCGAACAATTTTCAGGGGTTAATTCCTTCGATTTTTCATTGACCGCAACCCCCAAGGCACGATAAAGCGTATTGGTTAAAATCTTAGCTTTATATGCTCCCACATCCGATTTATAATAGGGCTGCGTCGATAAATTGCGTTCTTCAATGCGATCGCGATCGATAATTGTTAATTGCGAAAACCCCGATCGCGCTAAATTCTCTGTTAAATTTGCCCCCAATGCCCCAGCCCCGCAAATCGTCACGGGAAACTCAGCAATTTTTGCCATTAGTTCTGGCGATCGGTATAATTGTTCGTGAAAGAATATACTCATTTAGTAGTTGATAGTTGATAGTTGATAGTTGATAACGGGGAATGGAGTATCTTACCCAACAACAAATCCTGACTCATCGATTTCGGATACATTTGGTAGAAAATTTTATTAGGACTTACGCAGCTAGGGAGCGAGACGCTCCCACTACTGTATTCTCTTGCTATGGTAAATGCGTAAGTCCTTTTTATTTATGACTGCTTCAACTTTAAACGAACAAATTGCCCAATTTTATGATGCCTCAAGCGGACTCTGGGAAGAGATTTGGGGCGAGCATATGCACCACGGATATTATGGGCGATCGGGCAATTATAGAACCAATCGACGACAAGCACAGATTGAATTAATCGAAGAATTACTCAACTGGGGCAATATTCAACACCCCCAAAATATTCTCGATGTCGGTTGTGGCATTGGAGGCAGTACCCTCTATTTAGCACAAAAATATAACGCCCGCGCTACCGGAATTACCCTCAGTCCCGTACAAGCCAACCGAGCCACAGAAAGAGCCGAAGCCGCCAATTTAAACCCAAAACCAGAATTTCACGTCGCCAATGCCTTAGAAACCCCCTTTGAGAGCAATTCCTTCGACCTGATTTGGTCATTAGAAAGCGGGGAACATATGCCGGATAAAAGCCAATTTCTGCAAGAGTGTTACCGCGTCCTGAAACCGGGAGGCACCTTTATTTTAGCGACATGGTGCCATCGTCCCTTAAATTCTCTGGCCGGGGAACTTACCGCCGACGAAAAACGACATCTAGAGGAAATTTACCGCGTTTATTGCTTGCCTTATGTCATTTCCCTGCCCGAATATGCCGCGATCGCCAAGCAATGCGGATTGCAAAATATTCGTACCGATGATTGGTCCATCGCCGTTGCACCCTTTTGGGACCGGGTGATTGACTCTACTTTCGAGGCGAGTTCCCTTCTGGGTTTGTTAAATTCGGGTTGGGGTACTCTGCAAGCAGCACTTTCTCTCGGGTTAATGCGTCGGGGATATCAGCGCGGGTTGATTCGATTTGGTTTGCTATGCGCCAGCAAAGAACAATTATCAAAGAACAATAAACAATGAACAAGAAAATCATGAAAAAAATATTACTCGTGTTCGGCGCGATCGCCATCCTGGGGGGAAGTATCTCTGTTCCCGTGCAAGCCGACCCTCCCGTACAAATTGCCGAAAATCAAGAAAGTCAAGCCTCCCAATTCACTCCTGGTCTTTTGGAATTAGAGGATTTACCCTCGGGTTTTCGAGAACTTCCTCCCCAACTTTCCGACCAACTTTCCCAACAATTGCTGACTATTAGCAACCAATTTCGCCAAGGGGGTGTCGATCCGCAAAAATTCTTTATTTTCTATCATCCCAGTAGCTTAGAAGTTGTTTTTGGGTTTACGGGAGAGATCGCCGATGTCCCCTATTTTGATGCAAGTTTACAACTCTTAAAAGAAAGTCCCGATTTGCAACAAAGTATTATGGAGCAAATTCAGGAAGCCCTCAAAGACGTTTCAGTAGCCGAACTAACAGAATTGCAAGTTGTTCCCACAGAAAAGATGGGGGATAATTCCATCGGCGTTAAAGCGGGGATGAAAGTGCTGGGAATGTCCTTTCAGGGGGACTTAATTTCCTTCCGACGGGACGAGATGGGGGGGTTTGCAGCCGTCATGTATCGCCCGTCGCGATCGCCCCAAATTTCCGCAAATGCCTTAGCTGGCAAGATAGACGGTAAAATTACGAATTGATGAGAAATGTTCAACAAATCTTCATTTTGCCTAAATATGCTCTGGAAAAACCAAAGCAGTAGCCTACAATAGAGAAAGCGGAGACGAATGTTTCCGTTCACTCCTCACACCACTAATGCGCCCGAACTTCGTTCGGGTGCTTTCTTATCAGGCATTTTCGCCTTCAGCGTTTGAGATTAATGGCCGAGAAAAATAATAATCCCGTATCATTAATCCTTTATTGCTCTGAAATTCCCTGAGAGTTGCGACTATGGTAAGATCGCCTAGGATAGTATAAATATTTGATAGCTAGAGGAATTTCACCCTATGCCAGCAGAAGTTTCAGACAGTACTTTTAAACAAGAAGTCCTAGAAAGCAACGTTCCCGTTCTCGTAGATTTCTGGGCTCCTTGGTGCGGTCCATGTCGAATGGTGGCCCCCGTTGTTGAAGAAATCGCCAATCAATACGAAGGACAAGTTAAAGTTGTCAAGCTAAACACTGACGAAAACCCGGACATTGCTAGTCAGTACGGAATTCGCAGTATTCCTACCTTGATGATTTTTAAAGGCGGACAACGAGTTGATATGGTTGTTGGTGCGGTTCCTAAGACAACTCTGGCCAATACGTTAGAGAAATATCTCGAGTAACCTGCATCGGGTAATCTGTTAATGCCGCGATCGCCTTTTACACTTTTTAATTTCATCCTTTCTAACAAAATGCCTCTGTCCCTTGAAGACTCTGGCATTTTTGTTATTTTTGAGTCGCTGGAGGGAAAGAAGCGGAGCAAATATTCAACAAAAGTGGCGAGGATTCCGCACTTGTATGGGAAGCATCGCCACAATGTTTGTACTCAACCTTGAGGGGTGACAAGGGGGCTGAAAGGTAAAGATTAACTCTTTCTGACTTCCGCGACGCTATGGGTAATGTTTCAGTCCCGATCGCGGGATTCATTAATAGGAAAGTCTGCTGTACTTTCCATGAGTCAGAACAAACGCTTGTTTCAGTCCCGATCGCGGGATTCATTAATAGGAAAGCCTGAATCAAATCTCCTTCAGGATTTAATTTTAGTTTCAGTCCCGATCGCGGGATTCATTAATAGGAAAGAATTGTTGCGAGGGGGGTTAAACGCCGAACAAGCGTTTCAGTCCCGATCGCGGGATTCATTAATAGGAAAGGCGGCGGCATCCCCCGGCTGAACGGGAATCGCAATGTTTCAGTCCCGATCGCGGGATTCATTAATAGGAAAGTTCGCTTGGCCTTCCCTCTTGCTGGGTTTCCGGTGCGTTTCAGTCCCGATCGCGGGATTCATTAATAGGAAAGGTG